>OMSZ01000408.1 GCA_900313855.1 uncultured Eubacteriales bacterium | reverse complement strand
CTTTGTGTCATTTTTCTTCCTTTCCTTTCTTCTCCGCCATGTTTTGTTTTTTCATTATTTTTCTTTCAGCATTTCTTGCCCTCTTCTGTAATATACGTTTTTCTTCTCTCCGCTGCTTCTTTGTCACAGGCTTAGGCTCTTTAATTCCCGCCGCCTCTAAGGCTCTCGGCCACGGTCCGAAATAGGATTTGATACCGGCAACCTCTTCCTCTGAATAATCAGATTTCTTAGGACGAATGCCTGTCTCTTTGTATTTTTTAACAAGTAATTCTATACACCGGTTTCTTGATAATCCCATATCCTATCTCCCAAAACCTAATTGTGCTTTAGAGCATACACTCTTTGACCATCCAACATTTAAAGCTAAAAAAGCCAACACATTAATTGCATATAGCATACTGTATCGGCATCTCATCTTTATATTTGGTTGATCAAAGCATAACAAATTGCCACAAAATGCAGCAATCTGTAATTACACGCAAAGAAATCATTCCATTAATACAGAATGAACAACTCGCTCTTCCTTCACCCAAAAGCTAAAATGCCGGAATATGCGGGTATTCTGGCTTAAGGTAAAACACTCACATCCAGCTTAAGCATAAGCCTTAACACTCAGCTTAGCAAGCACAAGCGTATCACCCAACACAGTAATGGCGGTTGCACCGGATTCTCACCGGGTTTCCCCCTGATCCGTCATAATAAGCAGCTGCACTCATTGTAATATCGATCATTTTTGAATGATATTAATGTGTTACCCCAAGAACCAAGCTATCTTAAAAACGGAGCAATATTCCTTTGAAATTACATGTCCTATTCTACTAATAGGTATAATAAATGTCAACAGAAAAGCAGATGATATATATCACCTGCTTCTCCGATTAATCATTTGTTCAATTGTCAAATACCTTGTTCAATCTTCTGCCTAATCTATAGCAACAATCTCTTATAATCCGGCCAGCTCGGCCAATTCTTTAATACTGCTCTTGCTCACCATCTTACCATGGTACTCAATAAGATCATCCTTACTACCTGTAAAAATATCGCATGGGGCATACTTCTTAAGCATAATAGTGTCCCCTTCCACAAAGATCTCAACCGGATCTTTAATATCTAGGTCTAAATTTCGTCTCAGTTCAATAGGAAGTGTAACACGTCCCAAATTATCCAAGTTACGAACTATTCCAGTTGTCTTCATAGAGCTCCTCCTTTCCCCACAGGTATCTCACGCAATTGTACAAGCACAAATTTATCATGAATAAACCTTAAAAGCAACATTATGAAGCCATATTTTACAAAATGTTCACGTTTACAGAAATTGTATATTTGGCGCATTTTTATGAATTTTTATTCATCATTTAACATATATTGTAATTAAAATATATATTTTTCTATAAAAAGCTTATATTTATGCTCAACTATATATGGTCATTTTTAGTCGCAATCGGAATTATATATGCTGCACTCACCGGAAACATAGAGGCTCTTAACGAATCAATTCTTTCTTCTTCAAAGGACGCAATAGACCTGCTTATTCTTATGGCAGGTGTGGTCGCTATGTGGAATGGCTTTTTGACGATTGCCGAAGAATCCGGTCTTACCAAAAGTCTTGCCCGGAAAATGAAACCTTTCCTGCATCTATTCTTTCCTGATATTCCAAAGGATCACATTGCAAACGACTATATCTGTGCCAATTTCATTGCCAACATCTTAGGTCTTGGATGGGCATGTACCCCCACAGGCCTTAACGCCATGAAGGCATTAAAGCAATTAGAGCAGGAACGAATTACAAACCCCAAAACACCTCATACAATTAACAACTGCAACTTATCTCTTCACGAACAGAATAATGAAATAAATGTCGCCAGCGATGAAATGTGTACTTTTTTGATACTCAACATTTCGTCTTTACAGATCATTCCAATGAACATGATCGCCTACAGAAGCCAATATGGCAGTCCTAATCCGATGGCAGTCATTGCTCCCGGACTGATAACAACCATTATAACAACTATGCTTGCCGCCATTATCTGCAGGATCATGTGTAGAAAAACAATTAAATGATAAATTATAATTTTATAGCATAGCCGTAGTGAATAATTATTCACTAAACAATAGAGCCTAAAACGCAATAACAGAACCTGTCCGAAAGGAGCCTGCATGAAGCTCATCTCCTATATTTCTTTATTCCTCATACCGCTGGTTATTTTTTATATAATAATCTATGCTCTTTTTCAGAAAAAGCCCGTGTTTGAATTATTCTTAAAGGGTGCAGAACAGGGACTTTCAACAGTATTGTCCATAGCGCCTTCGATAATCGGATTACTAGTAGCCGTCGGAATATTCAGAAGCTCCGGCGCACTCACACTCCTTTGTGATCTTATAAAACCACTTAAGACAATTATTCCCTTTCCGATCCAGGTTCTTCCTTTAGCAATACTTAAAATGTTTTCTTCATCAGGTGCCAACGCGCTTTTATTTGACATATTCAAAAATTACGGAACAGATTCATACATCGGCTTTACAGCCTCAGTCCTTCTGTGCTGTACCGAGACCCTTTTCTATACAATATCCGTTTATTTTATGAGCGTACAGATAAAAAAGACAAGGTGGGTGATCCCTGTCGGAATCCTCCTCTCCCTTGTCTCTTTGATATTAAGCGCACAGATCGCAAAAATGTTTACAATTTAATAACATAACACAATATATCTGCCGGTACAGTTTTCTTCACCTATAAACCTTTTTTTATTCTTCGTCATTGATAAACGCCTGATAAATATCACGTTTACCTACACCTCTGTCCTTAGCCGCCATTTTCATGGCCTCCTTCTTATCAATACCCTTATCCATATAATATTTAACATGCTCAGGTATCGACATCTCAAGAAACTCTTTTACCGCCTCATCATGCACAGCCTGCCTTGACAACCCCTCTATAACTAATACGTATTCCCCTCTCGGTTCGTTATCTCTATAAAAGACAAGAGCTTCCTCTATAGTTGTCCTGTAATTCTCCTCATGCTTTTTTGTAAGTTCACGGCAAAGAGATATCCTTCTGTTTCCCAGAAAATTATGCAGATCCTCCAGGGTTTTTACAAGCTTGTGAGGAGCCTCATATATTATTATCGTCCTCGTCTCCTTAGACAATTCGTCAAGTATTGCCTTTCTCTCCTTCTTATCACCCTTTTCGGTGGGCAGAAATGCTTCAAAGCAGAATCGCCTTGTCTCTCGTCCTGACATTGTAAGTGCCGTAACAAATGCAGACGGTCCCGGCAGGCTTGTAACAGTAATTCCCGCCTCATGGCATTGTTTGACAAGTTCTTCACCCGGATCGGAAATGCAGGGTGTTCCTGCATCGGTTATAATGGCGACACTCATTCCCGACAGCATTTTCGCTACAAGCTCTTTTGCCTTATCATACTTGTTATACTCATGATAGCTTGTCATCGGCGTCTTTATCTCAAAATGATTCAAAAGCTTTATACTGTTTCGCGTATCCTCGGCCGCAATCAAGTCTACTTCCTTCAATATCCTAAGCGTCCTTAACGTGATATCCTCAAGATTTCCTATCGGGGTCGCGCATATATATAAAGTACCCTGCATAATTAAGTCTCCTCATAAAATCCCTGTTTATAGGATTAATTCCTACTTCCCGTAGATACGATGTATTTCCTCACTATACACATTCGGTTCAGAATAAATGATAAGCGGAGCCTCTACCGTGATCCGCTGTCTGCCGCCTTTAGTTCCCTGGATCATTACCATAGTCGGCTCTTTATCTACATATGGATGTATCAGTCTCATCCTCTTGGGTTCAATATGATATTCCTTCATTACCTGGAATATCTCCGCAAGACGAAAGGGCTTATGTATCATAAAGAAATTCCCGCTTTCGGGAAGCACATAAGAGGCTAAGGCGATCACATCCTCAAGAGAAAGCGATACCTCATGCCGTGCAATAGTTTTGGGCTCATAGAGATTTTTTAATCCATGATTATCCGTCATATACGGTGGATTGACGGTGACAACCTGAAAAGAAGCTGATGAAAACAACTCTTTTCCCTTTCTTACATCACCGCATATAATATCAATTTTATCCTCTAATGAATTATACCTTACGCTGCGCCCCGCCATATCGGCATACTCTTCCTGAAGTTCCAAACCGGTAAAGTGTTTCCCGGAAGTTTTTGCAGCAAGAAGTATGGGAATAACGCCGCTGCCGGTACAGAGATCGAGTACATTTTGACCGGGTTTAATTTTCACAAAATCAGATAACAAAACTGCGTCCACGCCAAAACAGAAGCCCTGAGGCTTCTGTATCAGCTGATATCCCTTACACTGAAGGTCATCTAATCTTTCATCTTCATGTACAAGATCATTTCTCATTACAATCCTATCCTTGCAAAATCACTAAGCCTTCAGGCTTTGTGTTTTCATCTTATCATTAATCGATCCTTGAACCTGTCTCTTTCTTTTCTAATGCTTCAAGTGCCTTAAGCTCTGCATCTACCTTCTCGTTATTACGTCTCTGTTTCTTAGGCTTGAACTTAAGCTCCTCAGCATGATATTCACGAATCTCTTTCTCGTCATCCTCTAATTCTACAATAACCTTAACCTTCTGACGTATAACACTTACACTGCTTACCTCTCCCTTAAGTCCGTCAATGGTTTTCACCCTGTCGCCGACATTAGGGAGTCTGTCATTAAGATACTCATATGTTTCCTGTTCATTCTTAAGACAACACATTAATCTGCCGCACACACCGGAGATCTTGGTAGGATTAAGCGAAAGATTCTGCTCCTTAGCCATCTTAATGGATACCGGTACGAAATCCGAAAGATGCTTATTACAGCATAACTCTCTTCCGCAGATTCCGATTCCTCCCATTATCTTGGTCTCGTCCCTGACACCTATCTGTCTAAGCTCTATTCTTGTACGGAATACTGCTGCCAGATCCTTGACAAGCTCTCTGAAATCAACTCTTCCATCTGCAGTGAAATAGAACAGGACCTTATTATTATCAAATGTATACTCTACATCAATAAGCTTCATGTCCAATCCGTGATCGGCAATTTTCTGAAGACAGATATCAAATGCCTGCTTGCATTTATCTTTATTCTCCTCATTCTTCTTATCATCCTCAGGAGTAGCTTTACGGATCACCGGCTTTAACGCGCTTGTCATTGATTTCTCATCAATCTCACGCCTGCCAAGCACAACCTTACCATATTCTACTCCTCTGATAGTCTCAACTATAGCTGCATCTCCGACCTCGATGTCAATATTACCGGGTGCAAAAAAATAAATCTTTCCATTAGGTCGGAATCTAATACCAATAACTTCTGTCATTATAATAGTCTCCTTATAATAAATATATGAGTTACCACAAATTAAAGTCAAACTCCTTATTATCCCACGTCGCCTGTCGGCTCCGTGTGTCAGTCTTCGTTCCACTTCGGTCGGTGCAGAACCAACATCCCCCGGATGTTGTGCACCACAAAATATCTGCTTTTGCACACAAGTGTGCATCGCAGCTGCTTTGCTCGTTATTTCATATTCTCTTTGATTGTCAAAAGAAGCAATTCCATAGCTATATCGAAATTCACATTTGCCTCTAAACGGATCTTAACCTTATTAAGAGCACGTATAACTTCCTCGACGCCCTCATACGACATCATGCTGGCCTGCTTCTTAAGCACCGAATACTCATCCTTAAACAAAAGCTTATTGGGAGAATTCGATATCTTGACCATCAGGATGTCCCTAAACCACATTGTCATTATATCCATGTAATCCGTTACGTCAAGCTTATATTTGCCAAGATTCTTAATAGCAGTTATGACATCCTCCATATCCATATCCTGAATCCTTCTAAGAATTCTTACGCTGTCCTCAAGGAGTTCATTATATTCCGGAGATATCGCAAGTCTTATTGCCTTACCGAGATTACCCTGGGCAAAATCAGCACAGAATTTTGCCTTATTCCTATCCACCTCAAGATTATTGGTGAGATACTCCACTACATGAAGCGGCTCAACCGGTTTAAAATTAAGTATCAAACACCTTGATAATACAGTAGGCAGGAATTTGCCAATTCCGCTTGCCAAAAGCAAAATGATCGCATATTCCGGCGGCTCCTCTAAGGTCTTTAACAGGGCATTCTGCGCCTGCGGATTCATAAGCTGTGCATCCGGAATTATATAGATCTTATAGCGGCTGCTGTATGGCTTTAGCGCAACATCATTGACCACCTGTTCTCTTATCTCATCTACAGATATGATATTGGGTTTCTCATGATTAACCCAGATAATATCCGGCTGATTATTCGATTCTGCCTGCAAACAGGACCGGCATTTACCGCATGGGTCAGGTCCGCCCTCTTCACACTGCAGCGTTTTGGCAACCACTGCCGCAAGCGTTCTCTTGCCCGCTCCCTTTTCACCGTTAAGTATATATGCATGTGAAACCTTGCCAAGCTCTATACTGTTCTTAAAATGTCTGACTATATCCTCATGTCCGATAATATCACTAAAATTTGCCATACTCCTCATCCTTCCCGTATATAATGATATGGATCTTCCACGTTGGCGTTCTTAAGTTCCGTTTCAATCCGGAATTTGATCTTTATATATTCAAGACCCGCCTTTTATCATGTCGAAATATCCATCAGCATACCACGAATATCATCTATCTTTCCAAGGATTGCAAGATTATCCTTCTCTTCTTTGAGAAGCTCACTTGCAAGCTCGTCCAATGACTTATCCACTTCCTTAACTATTCCGTACACCCTGTGACGTCCCCTTCTGTCAAGGAAATTCTCTCTTGAAAATTCATGTGAATTAGCCGTCACTTCATTCATAAATTCTTTAACTAAAGCACGGTACCTTTTCATGTCCTTAATGTCCATATGCTTAGCTATCTTGTTACCCTGCTCTTCTATATCCTTCATCAGATTGGAGAGTTTTTCCTGCAATTCACTGTTTTCAATATGACTGACCAGAGTAAAACGAAAACTGTCATCACCCTTAGGTGCCTGTGTCTGCTGCTCAACCGGAGCCTGTGGCGTCATCTGATTAATTCGCATATCCATATCCATCTCTCCTCTCTATCAAAATCTCAACTGATAATCTCTGTTTTTCCAATATGCGTCATTACTTAAACTTTGTTCTATGCAAGCACCAATATTTCTACTTAAAAAATCTCTTTTCGACCTCTGAAACTATCCTGCTATGTATGTCTTCAACAGAAAGTGTTGCGTCGATCGGCACAATTCTCTCAGGATATAATTCAGCCAGCTTTCTGTATCCTTCGACAACCCGCTTATGAAACTCTATGTCCTCCTGCTCCATCCTGTCAAGCTCGGTCTGATTCTTCTTTCTCTTAATTCCATCCTCGGCATCCAAATCCATGAAAATGGTAAGCTTAGGCTTTACTTCACCAAGCGCATAATTATTAACCTCATAAACGGTTGATACGCCAAGACCTCTTCCAATTCCCTGGTATACCGCAGAAGACTCGACAAATCTGTCACATATTACCGCCTTTCCTTCAATAAGCGCCGGTCTTATTATCTGATTGACAAGCTGTGCCCTTGCTGCCGCATATAAAAGAAGCTCTGTCATATAACTCATTTCCTTATATTCGGGGTTTAATATTATCTCCCGTATCGCTTCACTTATAACAGTTCCACCGGGTTCTCTTGTAACCACACTGTCATATCCTTTTTTCTCAAGATATTCACGCAAAAGCTCAATCTGAGTTGTCTTTCCCGATCCGTCCGGACCTTCTATTGTTATAAAAATACCTTCCATATTCCTATATCCTCTTCTTTCTTCTTGGAAGCCATCCGTTACGCGCTTCCTTCACAACATAAACATAATTCTTATTAGCAGCTTCACTTTCTATACCCTTGAAGTTCCTTCCAAACTCAAGACCGCGTTTTATGCCACGGATAATATCCTTTGAAATGATCTCTCCCGGTGCAACAACAGGTATTCCCGGCGGATAAATGTATATGAAATCACTGCTTACTCTTCCGACTGCATCATCTAACGGAACCCTGATATTCATTCTCGACTTTGCATCATATATCTCCATACGTTTTTCCGGAGCAGTCTCATATAATAATGTATCGGCTTCATAAGGCAAATCCATTAACTGTTTATCGATAGTATCAAGCGCCAAATATAAAGCCTCAAATGCTTCCTTTGAATCTGCGATGGTCGCAATGGCAACTACGTAATTACCGCCTGCCATTTCCATCGTCTGACCATATTCTTTTTCTAACATTTGCGCAAGCATCTGCCCGGTCATCGGAACTATTCCTTCATCCTTTTCAACGCCGCAGTCCTTAACAGAAAAAACCAGCCTTGAATAATCCAACTCGCTGTTACTGTATTTCTTGAAATCATCAGCATTTACCAGATGAATATGTGACAGTTCGGCAAACCGTTTCCTATACTCCATAAGCGTCTGCTTAAACACAATGAATCTTCCGTCACGTTCAAAATCCATCTTTTCAATGCAGGCTTCCATCGTAGCCATAAACACATAGGACGGTGATGTACTCTGAAATACGGAAACGAATTCATCAAGCTTCTTTTCGTTTATAAGACCACGCTTCATATGAAGGATCGCACACTGAGTCATCGCCGGCAGCGTTTTATGAAGACTCTCAACAACAATATCCGCGCCTAGCCGGATTGCCGGTCGCGGCACATTCTTATAATTAGTAGAGGAAATGGTCTCATTAACATTAGAGATAAATTCAAAATGAGCCCCATGTGCCTCATCTACAATAAGCGGAAGCTTTTCCTTGTGGACAAGCTTTGCGATCTTTTCTATATCACTGACCACACCCTCATAAGTAGGTGAAACGATAACCACCGCTTTCGCATGTGTATGCTCTTTCATGGCTTTTTTCACCATATCCGGATCGATTCCCCCGAACATACAAAGTTCATCGTTCCATTCCGGCTTAATATATACTGCTTTAAGCCCCAGAAGCCTTATTGCATTGTACACTGATTTGTGGCAGTTTCTTGAAACAATTATCGTATCTCCATGCTCACAAACCGCTGCTATCGCCGCCATTATCCCACCGGTTGCACCATTTACCAGATAATAGCTCTTATCAGAGCCATAGATCTCTGAAGCCCTTTGCTCTGCCTTTAGTATTATCCCTTTAGGATCATGCAGCTCATCAAGATCACCGACTTCAGTGACATCTATTGAAAAAGGATTCTCAACCATATCCGGAAAGATAGTATTAAGTCTCCTCTTGTGTCCGGGCATATGCCAGGGATATGAACCTTCTGTATTATATTGTATAAGGCCGTTAAGTATCGGTTGTTCCATATTATCGGTCTCTCTCTTCTAACAAGAATTAAAGGATCACGCCTTTACGTTTTAGGCGGGTTCATCTCCATTCAAAATATATAAATATACAGTTAGAGTTATTATATCAAATTTCATTCGAAAATGCAAAATCCTTTTACACACACTCTCCCCTGATATTCATATAGCCTTCACCGTATATCTCATTGGCACTTGCAATTACCATAAACGCTTTCGGGTCCACCTCTTTAACAAGCTCTGTAAGCAGAGGCGCTCTTCTTTTTCTCACAACGCACATTATTATTTCCTTGTGTGTGCTGCTATATGCTCCTCTCCCCTCAAGAACAGTCGCGCCCACCTCGATGTCCGATAGAATATGCTTCATCAGCTCATCCGCCTTATCTGAAACGATATAATAAAGTCTGGCTTCATTAAACCCATAAAGAATATGATCCATAACCCGCCCGTCAACTACAACAACAATAAATGCGTACATGGCAAGATTAAAATTTTTAAATATTATTCCCGAAGCGATCACAACTATGGTATCAACAATAATAAATAAAGTACCTGTTTTAATTTCCGGATGTTTTTGTCTTAACAGTTTGACAATAATATCCATGCCTCCCGTCGTTGCGCCGGCCCTAAGAACTATTCCAAGTCCCGTACCCACAAGCAGACTGCCTGCAACAGCCGCCGGCAGCAGCTCATTGGTAATCGCCTTACACGAACTGAATATATTGGTAAATATTGAATTGCACACGATAGCAATAAAAGTATAGGAAATGAACCTTCCTCCAAATTTGTAAAGGCCAAGTATGATCAATGGTATATTAAGGATAAGATACCAGGTTCCTGTTTCACCTCCCACGGTATGACTTAATATGACCGAAACGCCCGTCACTCCACCGGGCGCTATGGAATTATTATCTAAAAATAATCCTATCCCGGCAGAGTATATAACTGTTCCGATTATGATCAGGATTATTTTTCCAACGACTTTTCTCATACCTTACACTAAACCTCCTGATGATCAAATAAGAAAAAGCGCTTCCGGCAATTAACCTGAAACGCTTTTCTTCTGCAAATTTAATTATTGACATTTAATCTGCTGTCATATTACTACATATCGATCAACATCTATAATCTGATAATAGTAATATCCTGATTATCATTTTTTATGCATCTGCCTGCTTGCTTGCAAGATACTCGTTAATAGTAGTTATAAGAAGGTCACAATCCATACCGTGAACCTGAGCAGCCTCCTCTAAGGTCTCACCCTGTGATGCAGGACATCCAACACAGTGCATTCCGCTCTGCATAAGTATCATTGCATTACCGGGATCTATTGAAATGATCTCGCCTATCAACATATCTTTATTAACTGTCTGTGCCATTATTAATTCCTCCTAGGTATAGTATACTCACTTTTTTTGATCCGATACGATTATATAAGCAATTCTTACAAAATGCAAGCAAAAGGTCACTATTTACAACAGGCTTCTTCCTCCAAAGATCCTGTCATCAAGATCTAACAGGAAGACATAGTATACATCTCCGAAGGTATTATCATGCACAAGTCTGCCGAAATCATCAACTCTTTTTTCAGAGCCGTCCTTGCATACTATGCGGTAGCGCACATAATCTGTATGATTTTCATTGCCTTCCGTTGAAAACTGCTGATGTCTGATCGTCTCTTCAACCATCTTAATATCATCAGGATGAACCATTCCGCGAAAACTGTTACCGACATGCTGACGAAAATCCATATCGCTGTCGCACTTAAAAAGTCTCACGATAGAATCACTGATATATAGGAGCCTCTCATCTCCACCGGCCTCATATACGAAGAAGCCGCCCGGCATTCCCTTAGCCATCTCATCAATATCAAACATAAACTGCTCACGGTTAGGGATCATCATTCCGTCCGAATACAAACGGAAGCATGCGCGTCCCTCAAGCTTTGCGTTATAAAGCGCTATATCCGCATGATTCATCAGCTCTTCAAAATCAATGCCGCACTCAGGATACATTGCAACTCCCGCAGAGAATGTAAATGGTACCTCTATACCTTCCGACACCTTGGCAACCTTTTTCTTCTTTGTAAATCCAAGTATCTTTGCACGTACTGAATCAACATCACTATTAGCATAAAAAACTATGAACTCATCCGCACCTAACCTGAATACTACTCCGGCATCTGAAAACCATTCCTGAACCTGCCTTGCACATTCTTTAATAACAAGCTCTCCATTCTGATGCCCGTAGCTTGAATTGATCTTCTTAAAGTAGTCACCGTCAAGCATTATAAGTGCCCCGGTTTTATTATTATACTCTTTGATCAGTTCCTCAATCCTCTTAACCCCTCCTCTTCGATTAAGAAGACCTGTAACCGCATCCTCTTGAGACAGCCTCTCAAGCTCTTCAAGCTTCTTCTCCATATATGCCACCCCCTTTTCTGCGCCTGCAAATACAATTAATACTACTGATATCATTATAGCATTTCTTATTTAATAAATAAATGCTTATTTTTTATTTAACAAAATTAAGTCCCTTCCGGCAGGTCAGTACCGCTTCCTTCACCTTACAGGGCGTCTCGCCGTCAGTATGCAGCCACTGCGGTCTGTCGGCAGAGATACGAAGCCTCTTGCACCTCATTTCTCTTACATTGGAAAACAGGATATGCTTTCTTATATATACCATAGCAACCTCTAGCAAAAGCTTTGGAGCCGGCGCATTCTTAACTATACATAACTCAAGCTGCCCGTCAGTGGCGTCTGCATGCGGACAAAATGGTACCCCGCCGCCTTCCTTTTCATGTATCATGGCAACCGCAAACATCAGACTGCCGATACGTATCGGCTCATTATCATCAAGATAAAGCTTAACCCGCGCCCTGTCCTTATTGAATATCTGTCTAATACCAATAGCTGTATATACCAGCTTGCCTGAGTGAATATAATTAAGTATCTTCTTAAGCTTACTGCGGCTTACCTCCTCGCATATATCCGCGTCATAACCTATCCCGCTGCTTATTATGAACCTCCTGGTTCTTTCCGGCGAAGTATCATTTACTTTTCCCATGCCCGAAAAACTCTTATCCGCTCTATCTGCATCAGCACCAAAACGCTGTTCCTTTAACACTACATCATTAACTTCATTAAAAGCAGCATCCGGAGTAAAAGTAACCTCTCCATAATCAAGAACCATTTCCTCAGGTTCATCAAGCAGATGAATAAATGCTGTCTCCGGCTTCTTATCAACTCCGAGATTTCTTGCGAAATCATTGCCCGAGCCTACTCTTATACACGAAAGCTTTGTTCGTTTTAAATCCACAACCGAGTTAAATACAAGATTGATCGTCCCGTCACCGCCAAGCACAACTATATGAACCTCATCATATTCAAACTCGCCGTTGATCTCAGACATTTTATCCGCGGTCAATAATAACTTTGAAAGCTTAGGTTCCTTTTCAGAGGTTAACGCCTTTACAAACATAGAAACATCTTCCCTTCTGTTAAATACAGCAAGGCAGTACGGCACATTTCTTTCTTTTAATATCGGTTTAAGCTTCCCCCAGACAGCAACGCCCTTACCGGACGATGCCTGCGGATTTAATATAAAATAATACATCAGTATTTCCCCTCATATACATCCTTAGTCCCATATAGCTTAACAGCGTTATTAAATGTCGCCTCATATACCATATCTGCCGGCACATTCTTAATAGCAGCAATCTCCTCTATCACAAGCTTAAGCTTTCCGGAATCATTTCTCTTTCCTCTAAAAGGCACAGGAGCAAGATAAGGACAATCCGTTTCAACTACTATTCTATCAAGCGGAGCAAAAGCCACAACCTCCTTTAATTTTCTTCCGTTCTTGAAAGTCACAACTCCTCCGACACCTATATAGTAACCCATATTAAGAAATTCTCTTGCCATCTCAACTCCATAGCCAAAACAGTGCATTACGCCGCCGCAATCCTTCGCGTTCTCCGCCTTCATCACATCGAGCGTATCGGCTGCGGCATCCCTGCTGTGAACGGATATCGGAAGCTTAAGCTCCGCGGCCATATCAAGCTGGACGGCAAACCATTTTTTCTGGAGTTCTTTATCAATATCTTCATAATGATAATCAAGCCCGATCTCACCGACCGCAACGATCCCTTCCTGCTTAGACAGCTTCTTAAGCTCATCAATAGAATTATTGGTAAGCTCATATATATCATCAGGATGAACCCCGATAGTTCCGTACATAAAGTCATATCGGGAGATAAATGCCGCCATTTTTCTTGACGTTTCCATAGAACAAGCTATATCAACTATTCTTTCAATACCATTTTCATGAATTTCCTTAAGCAGCTCGTCCCTGTCCGCATCAAATGCTTCATCATCATAATGTGCATGTGTATCAAATATTCCCATTATCACAATATCCTTTCATCCGATATCATCAACTTAATCTAGGATAACACATTTTTTTACATTTGAACAGCGGCATATTTTCGTAGACATAACATAACTCTTGTGGTAAAATATATCTAATTATGCAAATAAACGAGTAAAGTGACAATTCAATTATCACTTCAAGGAGGATCAATCTATGAAATACAAAAAATACCTTTCATTAGGACTGATAATAATAATGACATTTTCGCTTGCAGGATGTTCATTATTTGACAGTAAAGCCAAGGTATATTCCAGATACATTATTAGTCTTTTAGACATCAATTACAAGAATGTTTCCAAGGATTATATGACCCTTACAGGCGTTTCACAAAAGGATGCCGAAGCGGTTTATGTAGCAAACATGGATTATCAGGCTCACAATCTTATGAACTATTATGGCATTAAGGAAGTTGACGACGGAACCGTTCTTTCTGAATTTTATTATCTTGCACAATCTATTTTTTCCAATGCCAAATATGAGGTATCCGGTGTAAAACACGATTCCGATACCGACAGCTATGTTATAGAGCTTAAGGTATATCCGCTTGACACCTTAGAGACCAGCTATGACAGAGTAGTTGAGTATATCAAAAGCTTTAACGCAAGAGTAGATGATGGTGACTATAATAACACTACCGAAGTAGAATACGAAACCGAGTTTGCCGAGGGTATTATAGAGATCCTCAAATCAACCGTAGATAATCCCGGATACATGGATCCGGTCACCTTAGAGATACCGGTTAAACCTTCCGATGATTATTACTACATTACAGACGAAGATTTCCTTACCATTGACCGCGATATTCTCTATATACGAGAGAATCCGGCAACTACGGAAACCTCCGTTAACACTGACGCAGCGGATGATGCTAACGCAGTCGAAGAAGACAATTCTGAAGAATAAGTGTAAAACTCTTCCAAATGTTTATTATGCAAGGCAAAAAGAGTTTTGCAATTAGCTATAATAATAGAAAAAAGAGGTGTTCTTAATGTATCAACTCGACTTTAGCAAGCCTATCCATGTACACTTCATCGGTATCGGCGGAATAAGCATGAGCGGTCTTGCGGAAATATTGCTCAAGGAAGATTTCAAGATAAGCGGTTCAGATGCCAAGAGCTCTGATATCATCGACAACCTTATCTCCATGGGCGCAATAATCAACATCGGTCAGTCAGCCGATAACATTACAGATGACATTGATCTTGTTGTATACACTGCAGCAGTTCACAGTGATAATCCCGAATATGCGGAGTGTGTAAGACGCGGTATTCCTATGCTTACGAGAGCACAGCTGTTAGGGCAGATAATGAATAATTACAAATACTCCATAGCAGTTTCAGGAACTCATGGCAAAACAACAACAACTTCCATGCTTTCCCAGATACTTCTTGAAGCAGACACCAACCCGACTATTTCAGTGGGAGGAATGTTAGATTCCATCGGCGGCAATGTACGTGTCGGGAAATCAGATTACTTCATCACCGAAGCATGTGAATACACGAACAGCTACCACGCATTTTTTCCTTATATAAGTATAATATTAAATGTTGATGCCGATCATTTGGATTTCTTCAGCGGAATAGATGAGATAATCGAAAGCTTCCACACCTTTGCAGGCAACCTTCCTGATAACGGCCATCTGGTTGTAAACGGTGATATGGACTGCCTTGAAAGAGTAACTGCCGGTCTTTCCTGCGATATTATAACCTTCGGATTATCAGATAAAAACAATTACTATCCTATTAATATAGAAGCTGATGAGAACGGTCATATGAACTATACTCTTGTGGTAAATGGCAAAGAGCAGGAGCGTATTCATTTGAACATAGGCGGAACACACAACATTACCAACTCATTGTCGGCCATAGCAGTCGCTGATCTATTAGGTATTGAACGCAGATATGCTATCGCAGGTCTTGCAACCTTTGGCGGTGCACACAGACGTTTCGAGCTTAAAGGAACACTTGGCAATGTAACGGTTATCGATGATTACGCGCATCATCCTACCGAGATCAAAGCAACGCTAACGACAGCAACCCACACGCCACATAATGAGCTCTGGGTAGTATTCCAACCTCATACCTATACCAGAACCAAGGCTTTATTTGATGAATTTGCTGATGCTCTCAAAGGTTTTGATCATGTTATCTTAGTTGATATATACGCTGCCCGCGAGAAAGATACCGGACTGGTTCACTCAAAGGATCTTGCAGACCGGATCAAAGAACTTGGTACAGATGCAAAATATTTCAGCAGTTTTGAAGCAGTTGAAAATTATTTATTAAAAAATTGCAAAAAAAATGATCTGTTGATAACTATGGGAGCCGGAGACGTCTATTTAATAGGCGAAGAGCTGCTTGGAAAATAATTATGCACATTATCCACAACCTTAAAAATGCCTCTTGACATGGAAAGGTTGTGGATATTTTTATTTACATAACTGCGCCTGCCTGCCATATATATTTTCGACAAAAGCATCCTGAAAATGTACATTGACCAACTGTATTTACGACAGACTTTTTTTATAAAAAAAGATTAATATCTTATGTCAACAAGATGTCCACACAATCCACATTTTCCACACAACTTCTTCTAACACACCACTAAACAGATGTTCTATTTCCTTTTTTATTTTACTATGTTATAATCCCTCATGCAAAGGAAAAAACGCGTCAAAACATCAACGGAAAACACTGTAAATACAAGCGTTTGAGCCTTATCATAACCGAAGGGAGAGACAGACATGGAAACAATCACTATATCCACTAAAAACCACGAAACTTATTCGTCTGTTTCAAACTTTTTCATAGATTATTACATGACCGAAGCAAACGGAGAATTTGTAAAGGTCTATCTATATTTAGTCCGTCTTCTTAATAGCGGAAGGGCTGTTACAGTTGCTGAAATAGCCGATCATTTTGACTCCACGGAAAAAGATATTTGCAGAGCGATCAAATACTGGATCAAGCAAAAGGTATTAAAACTTGAATATACTCAGGATAAGGTTTTAACAGGTATCACCCTGCTCCCGTTAACTCCTAAGGCTGCAAAGAGCGAAACAACATCTCTTCTTTCAATGCTTGGTGTTGACGAGGAAACTGATAATCCAAACCCTGAGACAGCTGTTACAGAGGAAGTAAAACCTTCAAAGCGTAAAGCTACGCCTTCTAAGGAAGAGGCTGATATTGAGGAAAAAATAGAAATTGTTACCGTTCCGAAAAAAGTAAGATATAAACCTTCATTTATTGCTGAAAAGCAAGAGGATGAGGATTTCGGTAATCTTTTATATCAGACAGAAACCTACTTCGGAAAACCGTTAACCCAGTCCGATCTTTCCGCTCTTCTCTATATATATGAGGAATTGAATTTCTCACCCGAATTATTGGAGTATTTAGTCGAGCACTGTGTTTCCATCGGTAAGAAAAGTTGTCGTTACATTGAGGCTGTTGCAATAGATTGGTACAAGAACGGAATAGCTTCTGTCGAGGACGCAAAAATAGCCTCAAAGAATTACAATTCCATTTATGTTTCAGTGCTAAAGCAGCTTGGTATACCTAACCGGGTACCAACCCCTGCAGAGACCAAATTCATAGACACCTGGTATAATACCTACTCATTTAATAAGAATATAATCATCGAAGCATGCAGGCGCGCAATACTTGCCAACCCCCAGTCTCCAACCTTTAGCTACGTTAACGGAATATTAGAGAGCTGGCACAAGCAAAATGTTCACACTTTATCTGACATAGAGAAGTTAGACGAGAAATGGGCGGCACAAAAGAAGAAAAAAGCTACCTTAAGCAAGTCATCAGTCAACCAGTTCAACAACTATCAGGGTTCTACCGATGCTGCGACTGTTGATGAATTAGAAAGCTTATTCCTAAAGGAGAATAATAATTAGTCATGCTGTTTAATGAAGCCAATTATGATGAGATAATGAAGGTATATTATGATCATCAACTTGAAAATAAAGCCGAAGAGGAGCGCAGGAAAGCTTTAATATATAATAAGCTGCCAAGAATCTTAGAGATTGATCAGACTATCGCTGATTCTTCTATAAATGCTGCAAGAATGCGTCTAAAGGGTGAGGCCGATAACTTAGCGGCAACAAAGGAACGCAATCTTATGCTTATCAAGGAAAAGGAAGCTTTATTAGTTGAAAACGGATATCCTGCAGACTATCTTAAACCGATCTACACCTGCCCTATATGCAAAGACACCGGCAGGGTTGAAAACGATTATTGCTCATGCTTTAAGCAGGCAACAATTTCAATGTTATACAGGCAGTCAACATTAGACAACATTTTAGATAATGAGAATTACGATAACTTTGACCTTTCCTTCTACCCAAAGGAAAGCGATGGCGTTCATCCATATACGCCTTATGACAATATGAAAAATATACTGGAGATGAGCAAAGACTTTGTAAAGCATTTTGATGAACGAGGCGGAAATATGCTGTTCTACGGCGAAACAGGTCTTGGAAAAACCTTCTTGTCCAACTGTATTGCCAAAGCACTTTTAGACACACGCCATACCGTGCTTTATCAATCCTCCATCCATCTTTTCGAAGAAGTATGCGGGGATGCAGTCATGCGAAAAGACAGCAGCTTAAAAAGTAAAGAGATCTATGACTATTTATTCAGCTGCGATCTATTAATAATCGATGACCTTGGCACAGAATTTACCAATTCATTTGTATCTTCTGAGCTTTATAATATACTTAATACAAGAATGCGAAATAACAGATCAACTGTTATTTCCACAAACCTTAATCTAAAGGAGCTTACAGAACGATATTCCGACAGGATATCAACACGCATTTTTGCCGAGTATAAGGTCTGTAATTTCTATGGCAGCAATATAAGGCTTGCCAAAAGAAGAAAAGCAATCAGCGAGTAACCCGCAATATGCATTAACAAAGGAGATAAAAAACTATGCCAAAAGACAGCCATTTACTATCAACCATACCTGTTGGTCCCTTAGGGATAATAGCAATGGACAGCTGTACCGAATTAGGTCAGCGTGTCGATTTCTATCTGGCAAAATGGAGAGCCGAGCGTCAGTTTTCCGAGAAGAACACCATTGCCTTCAACGGTTATTGTAAGGATTCATATCTCGTTAAAAATCATTGTCCACGATTTGCTTCGGGCGAGGCCAAAGGTGAGCTTCTTGAATCCGTTCGAGGAAAAGATGTGTACCTGATGGTTGACGTTACCAATTACAGCATTGAATACTCCATGTATGGAAAAAAATGTCCTATGTCCCCTGACGATCACTATTCCGATCTTAAGAGAATCATTGCCGCAGTTGCGGGAAAAGCAAGACAGATAACCGTGATCATGCCATTCCTTTATGAGAGCAGGCAGCACAAAAGATCAGGCCGTGAATCTTTAGATTGTGCTATGGGGCTTCAGGAGCTTACCTCGTTAGGAGTTGATAATATAATAACCTTTGACGCTCACGATCCGCGCGTTCAAATGGCTATACCTAAGCACGGTTTTGAAAACATCCGTCCTACATATCAGTTCCTTAAAGCATTACTTAAATCAACACCCGATCTTGAGCTTTCTAAGGAACACCTTATGGTAATAAGTCCTGACGAAGGCGCAATGAACCGCGCAATCTATTTTGCAAACGTATTAGGAGTAGATGTCGGTATGTTCTACAAGCGCCGTGATTACAGCCGGGTTGTAAATGGAAGAAACCCAATTGTTGCTCACGAATTCTTAGGTGATTCCGTTGAGGGTAAAGATGTGATCATAATTGATGATATGATATCTTCCGGAGAGAGTATGATCGACGTAGCCAGACAATTAAAGAACAGAAAAGCAAAACGTGTATTTGCAGTATCTACATTCGGTCTTTTCACTAACGGTCTTGAAGACTTTGACAAGGCAAAGGAAGACGGCACAATAGAAAAGGTAATAACCACTAACCTCACCTATCGTTCAAAGGAATTACTTGAACGTGACTGGTATATAACCGCCGATATGAGTAAGTACATTGCATTACTTATCGATCACCTTAATCACGATGTATCTATTTCAGATATCCTCGATCCTAACGACCGTATTACTGACAGGATCAATGAGTACAGACAGTCTCATACAATTCGAGAGAATTACTGATATGAAAAAGCAGGAGGAAACAAAATCCTCCTGCTTTATTTAGTCAAGACTCGCTCGCGAGTCTTGCGCGCCGGATTCGGGTCTGCTTTAGCAGACTCACTTCCTATTCGAATCCGTGCGCAT
>OMSZ01000405.1 GCA_900313855.1 uncultured Eubacteriales bacterium | reverse complement strand
GTACAGCAACCGCACCTAATCCTATTAATACCGCCTTCTTATTGTTTAATTTCTTTCCGGATTGTTTCCTAAGTATAAGTAACGCCAGAAACAATATCGGAATATATACTCCACCTTTGACCATAGCAATGAGCACGGCAAGTACTACTGTCACAATAATGTGTCTTTTTTTATACTCCATACCATATGCCATTCTCATACACAATGCTATAAACAGAAATATAATTCCATTGATCATAGCATCATAGGACGCTGACGCAGCCTGCTGCATAGTTATCATTGATATTGCGATCATTGAAAGAAGAGTATTGCAAAACGGAATTATCCTAACCGCAAACCACATCACGAGTACATAGAATATAAGCGACATTATCCTTGCAAGCTGATACATCATCATTCCGGACACATTAAGCAATCTTCCTATCGTTATTCCAATCGCTGCCGGCAGATAAAATATATCAGGAACCTGTATTCCCGAATCCACATATGCTACTCTTACAAGCTCTGTCTGCTCAGGCTTATCAAAAGTCCCACAACACAGCTGATAATATGAATTAGACTCAACGTCATTGGCCAGCATGTCTGCAGTCACCACATCACATTTTCTCTTTAATACAGTACCCTCCTGCGGATCTTTATCAACACGCAGCATCTTATTGGATAACTGATATGCTGTATCCATATGCCAGGGCTCATCAGGAACACCATATACCGGTATTATCCACTGCACAAGCATACCTATCATAAGGGCAGCTACCATAAACCACGCCGTTGTTTCCATGTTCTTGATCACTATCATATAATACAGAACAACAATTATGATCAAGACCCATGCGCAAAGGAATATATACAGCTTTTTAAGCTCTGATAACCTGCCGTAACGCATCCTGTATATTACATTCGTATAATCCGAAGAAACACCGTTAAATGCCGCAACTGTTCCAGGCTTATTATTGGCAGTAAGCGTAAGCGTCGTATCATCATCGCACTCAAGAGTCACAATAAGGCGAAGCATCATACCCTTACTTTCCTTTGGAAGCTTCTTAAGCTTGAACACTTTCTTCTTTGCCTTCTTGTTATAGAATGAATTAAGCTTTCCTTTCTTCTTACAATAAGATTTGCCCAGATCAAGCCCGATTATCTCAACAGTAAGCTTAGCATCAGAAACATTACTATTTGCAACGCCTTGTATCTGCAGCTTCTTAAGATTATCAACATTACATATAACATCCTCTATCATTACCGGATTATCCCTGCTAAGAACCACAGTCCCATTATCTTTATGAGCAGACATGAGAGTATAAATGATCCTTGATTCAGAATCCGGCTCCACTTGAGACTTATATACGAGCATACAGATTCCTATTGCAGCTAATATCAAAATCATCAATGATATTATATTTCTTTTCCAGTCAGCCATCTACCTATCCCCTAATTGCTCCATTACCTTAATCATTTCATCCGCCCTGTTAGCAAATGTATGCTTAGCTCTTACAAGCTTTCTGCCTGCTTCGGCTTTAGCATTTCTCTCATCCTCATGCTCCATATAGTAATCAATCTTCTCTCTTAGGTCCTCCGCAGTAGTATATGTCACAACAGTATCCTCAAGCATATCAGTCATTCCGACAACATCATCACTGATAACGAAAGCGCCGGCAGACAACGCATCAAATATCCTGTTGGACACGATACCAAACTCCTTCATATCCTCCCAGTGGTCATTAAGCAGTATTTTGGCATCATGATACGCCTGTCCGACTTCATTATTATCAATATAATCAGACACAACATAATCCTGCACCGGGAACTCCTCCCAATGTCTCCCATATACCGTAAGCTTATACTTAGGCGGTATGACATCCTTTAATATCTGACGATATACCCTTCTGCTGTTTCCGACAAACAAAAGCTCATACTTCTTCTCATCACCCGCTGCCGTCATCACCTCAGGGTCAGTACATTGAGGCAGTACACCTGTACGGGTATGCACCTTATCCTTCATCTTATCCTGCATAAGCTTTGACGCAAAGAACACGTGATCATACATATCATATTCATATAGCTTAACATCTGCCGGATGTGAAATGTTCCACATAATGAAAAATCTATCTTCATCAACCGAAGGATAATATGCCTTAACCCCCCGAAGCACTACAATATACTTTGCGCTGCTTACATTGTACCATTTTTCTTTCGATAGAATATTAGCCTTATACCCTCTCTTCTCCAATTCTTTTTTCAGCGCAAGAGCATAGTGATAGTCTCCCCAGAACTTGGTATTGGAATTATCCGGCATAGCCCCGCAGATATCTATTTCTTTCTCATTTACAGTTGTTTGAAGTTTCGCTTTTATATCAGATAAAATACCGGATATACCATCTTCCCTCACATCTTTATAATAATAAGCAAACAGATCATTCTTAACATTCCTAACAGCTTTAAGATCATATTTATCATCAAAAGAGATAACAACATCCGTTCCTACCCCTATAGTATATTCCTTATCCTCATTATCACGATTATGAATCTTTACTTTATATCCTTTATCAGCAATTATCCTTTTTAGCTCCGTTACTCTATTCATATCATCAGAGTCTTTTTCCAACTCCTTTGGCAGAATGAAAGTAAACGTCAGCTTAGCATCTGTAAATATTCTTTCATTTACCTGAACTTCCAGCTTTTCACGAAGCATATCAATAAAAAGCTTTCTCTGCCATTTTCCCTTGAATACTTCCATATTATGAAGACGTCTTAATCTGACCTCTTCAGAATCGTCCTCAGATTGGGTACCAAACTCATAATGATACACAAGGCAATCACCGCAATAATAATTATCATAACCGGAATAGAGAAGTTTCAAACACAAGTCAACATCCTCATATCCGTAAATGTATTTTTCATCAAAGCCTCCAACCTCATAAAAAGCTTTCTTTGAAACCAATAATGCTGCAGCAGTAACACATGCCTGCTTCTTATAACCGCCTGCTATTCCAAACTCCACATTTCCATTCCCGAGATTATAAGGCTTTGTAAAATACATCTTCTCACGCCGGTTATCGACAAATCCAATTCCTGCATGCTGTATCCTCCACGACTTACCTGCTTTACTTCCTTCGTTCGGCTCTTTAGGATATACAAGCTTTGCACCAACAGCCCCCACATTATCATTCTCTTTAACAACCTTCATAAGTTCATCAAGCCACCCGGTTGTAACCTCTGTGTCATTATTTAAAAACAGCAAATAATCACCCTTGGCCACCTTAGCCGCCTGATTATTTGCAGCAGAAAATGTTTCATTGCTTTCGTTTCGAATCACATCAATATTAAGCTTTAAGCTTTCAAGATATTTGACCGAATCATCATTTGATCCGTTATCAACTACAATTATCTCGTAATTATCATAAAAACGACACCTTGTAAATGATTCCATAAGAATACGCAATTTATCCAGACCATTGCGATTAAGTATTATAATAGATACAAGAGGCCGTTGACCCTCCGGTTTATAACAATTATCTTCATAATTATTAATCTTCTCTTTTTCTATTTTTTTATATCTTGAATGAAGCTTTGCATCATACAAAGCATCAGCCCCCGGAAGCTTCTTTATCAGTCCTTTTAAACTCATATCATTCTCCTATGATTTCCAATCTTACTTCATAAACTCTCCATACTCCTTAAGCACTTCCTCCGGATCGCCGATCATCTTGATCTCGCCGTCATGCATCCACATAACGCGGTCACAAAGATCCTGTAATGTCTGCTCATTATGAGATACGATCACAACCGTTCTATCCTTATTAGATATCAATTCCTTCATCTTCTTATAGCTCTTCTTCTTAAACCTTGCATCACCTACAGACAACACCTCATCAATTAGCATGATTTCTGTCTGCAGAACTGCAGTTATCGAAAATGCAAGCTTTGAATACATACCGCTTGAATAAGTCTTAACAGGCTTGTCAATGAATTTGCCAAGCTCAGCAAACTCTATAATCTCAGGCATTTTAGCTCTGATCTCCTCCTCAGAAAATCCAAGAAGCATTCCCGAAAGAAGAAT
>OMSZ01000403.1 GCA_900313855.1 uncultured Eubacteriales bacterium | reverse complement strand
CTTACTCTTTTACTTATATTTACATGGGTGTATTTAACTATGACGGTTAGTAAGAATGCTTTGTCGGGTGTAATTGTTGGTGTTGTTTCATGTATTGGTTTAGATTATATTGATTCGTATTTTGGTCTTGCGGATATAGTTATGAATGTTTTTTCAAAATGTCCCGCTGAATATGAACAAGATTCTTATGGTCGATATCAAGTTTTAAATGCAGATACGCTTTTTGCGTGGGAACAGAAAAAATCATATTTGCAGAATGTAATAGATGCGATTATTCATCCGGTATTTCGTTTCGATTATTTAGAAGGAGTGCTTGAAAATAATACGTCTTTGTTTTCAGATAATATTGTTTATGGTAACACAAATTTTGATCTTAAAACGATTCCGTTTTCATTACTCCTGGCTATAATCATAGTTACGCTTGTAGTGTTAATTCTGTTTATATGGTTGGCCGGTAAGAAGCGTGATTTTACTAAAGGTGGACGATTGTCATATTTTAAATTTGTAGAATGGTTATTTGCAATTTTCATTGGTTTTTTAATATTTGCTGTATTATTATATGTTTTCTTTTATAACTCTTATGATGGTTATAATGATAATTGGATAATCGCTTTGTTACCAGCTGTTGCTGTCACAATAGTCATCATTTATATATTAACTCCTGTAAAGTTTAGATTAAAATTATCTGACGGATTTGCAACAAAAAGGAGCATTTTGTCAAGAATATATAATCTTAATAGAGTAATAATAACATCAATAGTCGGATTGTTGATAGCAAGCTATAATATTAAAGTTATGATAAATGATATCTATACCACTTATCATGAAGATGATGGAATAATAAGTGATTTTTTGAGAGACTGTTTTTATTCAACTTTTAAGAGCAGTCTATATAATTTTGTAATTACCACCGTTTTTGTTACTGTTGCATTACTGATTAGTTCAAAATGTTTCGGTTATTGGTCGGAAAAAAATAGAAGTGTAATGGAATTCTACTATACTTTACCGGAAAGCAGAATAACGAAAAAGATTAAGTCAATATTATATGATCTTTTGATTGTTATAATTCCATTTGCTGTGTCATTAATTTATCTTGTATATATATATCTTCCTAATACGGATATTAGGACTGCAGGATATAACTACGCATTATGTGTTGGAATTGTTAGAAATAGCTTGATTGTCGGAATGTTCTATGTATTTATGATGGTTGGACTCCTTCATTTTATTGAGGAAATGTTTACTAACGGTATAATGAGACCTATTGCATATATAGGAGTGATTATTATGGTTGTCTTTAGTATGGATGGAGCTGTTAATACATTTAAGAAAACATTCATTGATGATGATATATGTAATTTGCTTAGAATGAATTATCTTGATGGAGAAAGTACAAAGTATATTGTGTTTTATAGTTTGACAGGAGTATTGTTATTTGTTTTATCAATTATACTGTCAAAGAAAAAAGAGCTTAGTAGGAATGAATTTTACTTTAATTTTTCTAAATATCTGTTTGCATTCCTGATAGCAGGAACATTATTCATGATTACACAGCCTTACGTAGTTGCCATGTGGCACAGAGTTGTTATTTTGTTATCGTGTATAATAGTGTTCTTAATTCTTGCTTATTATATGACTCCAAAGGAGCAAAGAGTTGTTTACAAATCATCATAATTTAAAGTTTTACCGGTATCGGAGATGAAATTTTCCGATGCCGGTTTTTTATTTTGACTACCAACAATATTTATTAAAAACCCTTTGCAGAAAAAGACTTTATATGTTATAATTTTTGGGATTGTGATAAGACGCAGCCGAGACTTCTGAAGTGGTGACATTTCATGAAGTGATGTGTCGTCAGTTCAGTTGTTTCGGTGTCTTAATTACAACAACATGCTGTTATCATTATATATATGTTTATCAGCAAATATTATATCTATTTTAAAGGAGAAATGTTATGTACAAGACATTCGAGATGGACCTTGCCGGCAGAAAATTAAGAGTTGATGTCGGAAGAGTTGCAGCACAGGCTAATGGTGCAGCATTTATGCACTATGGAGATACAGTTGTATTATCAACAGCAACTGCATCAGAGAAACCAAGAGAGGGAATTGATTTCTTCCCATTGTCAGTTGAGTATGAGGAGAAATTATACTCAGTTGGTAAGATTCCAGGAGGTTTTAACAAGAGAGAGGGTAAGGCAAGCGAGAATGCTATCCTTACATCACGTGTTATTGATCGTCCTATGAGACCATTATTCCCTAAGGATTATAGAAATGATGTAACACTTAACAACCTTGTAATGTCAGTTGATCCTGAGTGTTCACCTGAGCTTACTGCAATGTTGGGTTCAGCAATTGCAACAGCAATTTCAGACATCCCGTTTGACGGACCTTGTGCAACAACTCAGGTTGGTATGATAAATGGTGAGTTTGTATTTAACCCTAATGAGGCTCAGAATGCAGTATCTGATCTTAAGCTTACTGTTGCTTCAACAGCAGAGAAGGTTATCATGATCGAAGCGGGCGCTAATGAGATTCCTGAGGATAAGATGATCGAGGCTATTTACGCAGCTCATGCAATTAATCAGGAAGTTATTGCATTTATCAATAAGATCGTTGCAGAGTGTGGAAAGCCTAAGCATGCTTATACAAGCTGCGCAGTTCCTGAGGAATTATTCGCAGCGATCAAAGAGGTTGTTCCTCCGGAGGAGATGGAGAAAGCCGTATTTACTGATGAGAAGCAGGTTCGTGAGGAGAACATCCGTCAGATTACAGAGAGATTGGAAGAGAAGTTCGCTGATAACGAAGAGTGGCTTGCAGTACTTGGTGAGGCGATCTATCAGTATCAGAAGAAGACAGTTCGTAAGATGATCTTAAAAGACCACAAGCGTCCTGATGGTCGTGCGATCTCACAGATCCGTCCTCTTGCAGCAGAGATTGATATCATTCCCCGTGTTCACGGTTCTGCAATGTTTACACGTGGACAGACTCAGATCTGTAACGTAACAACACTTGCTCCTTTATCTGAGGCACAGAAAATTGACGGACTTAATCTTTTAGAGACAAATAAGAGATATATGCATCAGTATAATTTCCCTTCATATTCTGTTGGTGAGACTAAGCCTTCAAGAGGTCCGGGACGTCGTGAGATCGGACATGGAGCTTTGGCTGAGCGTGCTCTTATCCCTGTACTTCCAAGTGAGGATGAATTCCCGTACGCAATCCGTTCCGTTTCAGAGACATTTGAGTCAAACGGTTCTACATCAATGGGTTCAACTTGTGCATCTTGCATGTCACTTATGGCAGCAGGTGTACCTATTAAGAAAATGGTAGCAGGTATTTCCTGTGGTCTTGTAACAGGTGATACAGATGATGATTATATCGTACTTACAGATATCCAGGGTCTTGAGGATTTCTTCGGTGATATGGACTTTAAGGTAACAGGTACACATGACGGTATTACAGCTATCCAGATGGATATCAAGATTCATGGTCTTACAAGACCTATCGTTGAGGAAGCTATCCGCCGTACAAGAGAAGCAAGACTTTATATCATGGATGAAGTTATGTCTAAAGCAATCGCTAAGCCTCGTGAGACTGTTGGAGCTTTGGCACCTAAGATTTCACAGCTTAAGATCGATCCTGAGAAGATCGGTGAGGTTATCGGTCAGCGTGGTAAGACAATCAACTCTATTATCGAGGAGACAGGCGTTAAGATCGATATCGATGATGACGGAAGCGTATTCGTATGCGGCGTAGATCAGGCAGGTATTGATAAGGCTCTTAAGACAATTCATTCAATCGTAGATCCAATCGAGGTTGGTAAGATTTATGAAGGTAAGGTTGTCCGTATAATGAACTTCGGTGCATTTGTAGAGCTTGCACCTAACAAGGACGGACTTATCCATATTTCTAAGCTCGCTAAGGAGAGAGTTGCCAAGGTTGAGGATGTAGTCAATATCGGTGATGAGGTTAAGGTTAAGGTTCTTGAGATCGATCGTATGGGTAAGATCAGCTTAAGCCTTAAGGATGCAGTAGAAGAAGCATAATATTAGTATAACTTAAGAGGAAGATCCCGACAAAAGTGTTGTGGGAGCAAGTCTTGAATAATTAGTAAATGCGAAACTCAATAATACTATATGTGAGTTTCGCATTTATGCAATAAAAACATATATATGGAGGAGGTATTACATATGCAGTACGGTTATTTTGATGAAAAGGCGAAAGAATATGTGATCACAAAGCCGGATACACCGGCTCCGTGGACCAATTATCTTGGTTCTCCGGCTTATGGCGCGATCATTTCTAACAATGCGGGTGGTTACAGCTTTGAGAAGAGCGGTGCACACGGAAGAATTCTGCGTTATATCTTTAACCAGTTTGACCAGCCCGGAAGATACATTTATTTAAGAGATGATGATACGAGAGATTACTGGTCTGCTTCATGGCAGCCGGTTGGAAAGCCGCTTGATCAGTATAAGAGTGAGTGTCATCATGGTACGGGATATACTAATATAATGGCTGATTATGATGGAGTACATTCGGAAGCATTATATTACGTGCCGCTTAATAAGACATACGAGGTATGGAGACTTAAGGTTAAGAATACATCTGATAAGGCAAAGAACCTTTCGGTTTTCGGTTACGCCGAGTTTACCAATGACTGTAATTACGAGCAGGATCAGGTTAACCTACAGTATACGCTTTTCATAACAAAGACATATTTCAAGGATACATTTATTTATCAGACAATAAATGAGAATATTAAGTCAGACGTTGACGGCAATACCAATACATCACGTTTCTTTGGACTTGCCGGCAATCCTGTTGCTACGTATAACGGAGATAAAGAGAGCTTTATCGGTAGATATCATGGATATGGTAATCCTGTGGCAGTCGAGAACGGAGAATGTGATAATACACTTAACTATAACTCAAATGGTTGCGGAGGTCTGCATACTAAGATTTCTCTTGCACCCGGCGAGGAAAAGGTAATAACGTTTGTCCTTGGAATGAAGGACGAAAAGACTGCAAGTGATATTATTGGAAGTTATGCTGATGTTGAAGCGGTAACTGATAAGGAGGTTCAGGAGCTTATTACTTACTGGCACGGTCAGCTTAGTCATCTTCAGGTTAATACACCGTCAGAGAGCTTTAACAATATGATCAATACATGGAATGCTTACCAGTGCTTCATGACATTTATATGGTCTCGTGCTGCTTCATTTACATATTGCGGACTTAGAAACGGATATGGTTATCGTGATACAGTTCAGGATATACAGGGAATTATTCATCTTAATCCTGAAATGGCACTCGAGAAGATAAGATTCATGCTCTCTGCTCAGGTTGATAACGGTGGAGGACTTCCTCTTGTTAAATTCAATCACAACGCAGGACATGAGGATACACCTGATGATGCATCTTATGTTAAAGCTACAGGACATCCGGCTTATCGTGCAGATGATGCTTTGTGGTTGTTCCCTACTGTATACAAATACATTTCAGAATCAGGAAATGTAGATTTTATTGATGAGGTTATATTATTTGCTAACGGCGGTGAAGGCACTGTATATGAGCATTTAAAAAGAGCTATTGATTTTTCCATGAATCATCTTGGAAATCACAAGATGCCAGCAGGACTTCATGCTGACTGGAATGACTGTTTAAGACTTGGAAAACAGGGAGAGTCTAGCTTTGTTGCAATGCAATTATATTATGCAATGACAGTTATTCGTGTTTTTGCAAATAGAAAAAATG
>OMSZ01000398.1 GCA_900313855.1 uncultured Eubacteriales bacterium | reverse complement strand
TATCATCAAAATCTGAATTCTCATAGTGATAGTCGCCAGTGAGTTTCAATATATTCTGCATAAGAGCAAATTCATGCTCCTCTGTCAGTTTCCCCACATTCTTTCGTATTGCAAATGCCTCCTCGCATGAATCTATCACCTGTTTGATACCGGTTCTGTTGCTCAACATATAGAAATCGTTGCCTTTATTCTTCAATGATTTCATATACTCAGCGAACGCACTATCTGACATAGCGGCGATATCCTGTGCCCTAATGACTACAGAAATAAGACACAGGCAGAACAAGCACAGATATCTCACTGTTTTCATTTTCTCGTATTATGATTAATTATAGCAATTGCCACATTCATATTCGAACCATTCTCAACCTCAAGTGTAAGGTTATCTGTAGCTTTTAACTTTGCATCAGTGTGCAGATAAATACATCCATTCTTTTCTTTGCGTATGGATGTCTTCAAATTCGTTGAATTTCTTGAAAATTTTACAGAGAGGTTGGCATCTTGTACATAAGGGATTATCACGAAGTCCTGTTTCCCTACCCTGCCTTTGAAAGTGTATTTCACCTTCTTCTTGGCTTTAATACCCTTCTCTATCAAAGAGTAATCGTAGCGAGAGTCTTCCCCATTCAAGAAATGACCAGCTACTTTATTCTTTCCGTTCCTCACGGAAAGCACACGATTCAAAATCGGATTAAGGTTAAAACGATTCATTTTCTTTGTGAGGAAGCATTCACCATTATTCTGATCCTTAAGTTCATCCATTATAGTCCATTTCTTATCTGCAGATAAATTTGCAGAAACAGTATTTACCACCGTCGACATCTTCGTACTATCTGACTGTCGCAAGGAAACAATGGACTCAACAAGACATCTCAGTTCCTTATCAGCAACTTGTACCTGGGCCTGAAACGCCATTGTAAAGCCCAAGAAAAAAGACAATATCAAAAATCTTTTCATATGCAATTCAAGTCTTTTATTGTTATTGTTCCGAACATCTATCTCTTCGTCCTTCGAAGCACTTCATTATAGATATGCTCAGGAAGAAGCGTCCAACTCCGATAAGCACCGACCTTACCTTTTTGGAATTTACAGTGGAGCGTCTTGCCAAGCTTCATCTCTTCACCTTCACCTATAACCCGAGCCAGTTTGGCATTCCGGATAAGTGATGGACTATTCTCCATTACATCAACAAGTTTTGAATATGTCATGCCAAAATGCCATGTATCATATTGTAAGACAACATATATACCGCTTAAACCTTGTTGACTCATCTGACCACCATCAACAACCTCAAGGGTTATCAGTTTTTTTCCCATCATAGACAATTCGCCCTTGAGAAATTGGACACCATGCCCACCAACCCAACAAGCTTCATCGAAATGATTATTTACACGATGAAGATATGCGTAATAATCATCATTAGTTGTATAGAGATAATCACTAAAATCAATATTTTGAAGAATATTACGAGCAACAAACATGTCATCTCGAGTCATAGATCCATAGTCAATGTTGATATAGTAAGCATTTGTAACATTTCCATATTTATCAATCCCCTTACCACTAAACTTTTTGACATCAGAATCAATTTTCCTCACTCCAGTAGGGAAAGCCAGAAGACGCGCCTCTGCCTGTTGAGGCGTCAGGATGACTGGCTCCTCTGGATGAGAAGCATTGAAAACATTTTGAAGAGAATCTGCCATCGCATAAAAATCCGAAGCATCAGGGATGCTTGTATATGCCCTATTAACACTATTACGGAATTTATCATCATAGAAAACATACCGATTGACATTATGCCCATCTACAGTATAATACAACGCAATGGAATCATAAGGCTGCTTAAATGCATTATCGATATCTATGTAACTATCTTGTAGCTTATAGAAATAAGATTTTCCATCAACATAAGGTTCCCACGCCAATACAATTGCGTTCTCTTGGAAGCCACCAGAAAACACCTTTTTAGCTTTCGTGGTACCCACCTTACATGGCTTGATGAAATCAACTCTTTCTTTTTCAGCCTGAGATGTCGTTACAGCGTTAAGATTCACACTTGAACGAAGTTTTATAACCGTCGCAGTATAACGTTTATATTCTTTATTTGTCAGATATATCATATGATAGAGGAAGCCTAACTGGGCTGGTGTTCCTTTTGGAAGTGTAAACTGCAATAATTTACTCGTACGAGTTTGCGGGTCATGACGCATAACGACAATAACTTTTTCTGTTGTCGCTTTACGGACTGTTTCCAAACACAAAATATTTTCATTATACCCTCC
>OMSZ01000395.1 GCA_900313855.1 uncultured Eubacteriales bacterium | reverse complement strand
CCTCAACTGCCTGATTGATATCCGCTGACATCTTCTGGCTGTCTGCCACACTCTGCTCGGTAGTTATCGCACCGTCATTAACGTCCTTTGCATAGTTGCTGACATCAATAAGTGCAGCCTGCATCTTAAGACGCATATCATCAGCCGCCGAAGCGATCTCCGCAAATTCCTTGATAGGACTTTTCCTCTCTATGTCTGTGATAAAATCACCATCTGCCATGATATTGATGCTGTGCTCAACACGCTTGATTCCGGATGCCATTGACCTTGCCGTCATCACCACAAGAGCAATAACTATAATGGTAATTATCAGGAATAAGATGATAAATGACATAACATTGTGCTGGATACTCTTTGCCATCTTGGCATCTTCTTCATCGGCCCATGCTTCAACAATATCGGTCATTTCTGACAGATAACCTCTCGAAGTTTCAAAAGCCGCATCAAATGCATTCCAGTCACCGTTATTGGAATCAAAATCATATCCGTTCACCCAAACCTCAAAGGCTTCCGAAAACTGATCATACAGATTCTGGTATGTAGCGCCACTTGAACTTTTCATCTCACTATAAAGCTTTTTATCAGCCTTAACGATATCAGTTGCCTCTTTGACTCTGTCGATCACCTGCTGCTTATTCTCATCATAGTTAGCACGCTGTTCCTTCTTAAGATCATCATTCTTGACCCCGCGATAATTGTTGTGATAGATAGTCGCTGCAAGGTGTGCCTGATAGAAATCACGATCCGCATTGATCAGCGTAGTATTGATCTTATATAATGTATCATAATACAATGACTCCGAATCCGAATAAGTCTTACTAAGCTTAACACTGAAAAAGATAATGCTTACTATAAGACATATCAATGTCGGCGTTACCAGCATGAGCTGTGATATCATAAATGATAGATTTGCTTTACTAAATACTTTCCTCATAATACCCTCCCGTTTAAAAAAATCCTATGCATAATTATACACTATTTTGTATGAATTGCAAGAATAAGAATATTATTTAGTAATGTATAGAAATTGTATTAAATATAAAAAACAGTACCAACAAACCACAAGATATGGTATAATGAATTATTAGTACTTAAGATAAAGGAATAACGAAATGAGCAGGAAAAAACGATATACCATAATACTTATTATTGAGGCAGTAATATTCATAGCAATAGTAATATCCGGATTATCATATCTACACAAGCTAAAAAAGCAGATCAAAGCAGGAAAAGGTCAAACCACCGGCATCTCAGATCTAATTGGTTCCGCCAAAGATACAGACTCAGATGAGTTTGACAGTGACGTTGAAGTAATAACCGCTTCTGCGGATATCAGTCCTGTAAAATCATTTTCTCCACATTCCGTTGATTCTACAGCCCCCGACAAATTCCTTAGATCATGGGACATAGAGATAGATGGTCAAATGTTACCCGACCCCAAAGGTTTTAAAATGTCTGATTACATAGGTGATATTTCTTTTAATGTTGGTAAGGAATACACCAAAGAAGACGGTATCTTCACCTTCCGTGGCAATAATTTCAGAGATACTGCCACATACGGATATACTGATATGAAGAACAAAAGCATGGAGCAGCTCTGGACGGTTACCACAGGCGCTTTATCATATGGTGACGCTGTTTGGACCGGAAGCGGATGGACCGGTCAGCCGCTTATCAGACGCTGGTCTAAGGAGACACGCCAGCATATGAATATGTTTGATTGGGCAAAAGACAAAGAAGATCTTGTCGAAGTAATCTACGCCTGCATGGACGGCTACATTTACTTTCTTGATCTTGAGACCGGCGAAGCCACAAGGGATAGGGTTAATCTCGGCTTCACATTTAAGGGTGCCGGCGCTCTTGATCCACGCGGCTATCCTGTGATGTATCTTGGTGCCGGATATGACAGCGCCAACGGCTATTCCCGTGCTTATATAATTAATCTTCTTGACTGTTCTGTCATGAAGGAATTCGGCAGCGTTGATCCTTTTGCGCTTAGGGGAACCTTAAGCTACTTCGATTCATCGGCACTCGTCGATGCAGAAACCGATACGCTGATCTATCCCGGTGAAAATGGAGTATTATATTTCATACACCTTGGAACTAATTATGACGAGGCTTCAGGCAGGCTCAGCATGAGCTTTGATAAAACCATCAAATGGCGTTACAACAGTAACAGAACAACGCACGACAAATTCTGGCCCGGCATGGAAACCAGTGCCGCAATATATGAACACTACTTATATATTACCGACAACGGCGCGAATCTTTTATGTGTCGACTTAGACACTCTAAGTCCTGTATGGGTTCAGGATATATTGGATGATTCCAATTCAACTCCGGTTCTTTCGATCGAGGACGGACATCTGTATCTCTATGTAAGTACCTCCTTCCATCTCGGATGGAGAAGCAACACAACTGCCCCAATTCCAATATGGAAGATTGATGCAGAAACAGGCGAGATAATCTGGCAGACAGAATATGAATGCGCCTCACAAAAGGGTGTATCCGGCGGAGTACAGTCAACTATCGCTCTTGGCAAAAATGATCTTAACGACCGCATTATCGTTACCGTTTCCATGACGCATGGCGGCTGGGGCGGTGATATCGTTGCTCTTAGCAAAGCCGATGGAAGCAAGCTTTGGGAAAATCAGACAGCTTACACATGGTCTTCTCCTGTATGTATTTATGATGAAGACGGTCATGGAAAAGTAATCTACGGCGCAAGTAACGGGGCATTGTACGGATTAGACGGCAAGACCGGTGAGATAGACTGTTCACTTATTATAAGCACTGGCAATATCGAAGCTTCACCCGCCGTATATAAAGATACTCTGATCATCGGAACAAGAGCCGGTCGTATATGTGGAATCAAACTCAGATAAGATAAACTCTCAGCCGTCTTTAGGATCGGCGACAGGTCATTGGCAATAATTATCCTTGTAAGCGTGATAACTCAATACCGTTGACGGCAAAGAATTCTATCTATGCGATTTTGTAGATACCGAGATCAATACCTGGTACACAAATTACGATGAGGTATTCCCGAAGAACAAAAAACTTAATTAACATATTCCTCTAAGGTCAGTCCGTTGTCATATATCGCCTTCGCAGCCTCCTTACCTACATATCTGTAGTGCCAGGGCTCATAATCTATGCCCGTAACACTCTCCTTATCCTGTGGATAGCGCAAAATGAAACCATATCGGTAAGCATTTTGCGAAAGCCAGTCATATACCTCCTGATCAGTCGATGTCATATTCTTGTCTGCATTTATATCAAGCGCTATTCCAAGCTCATGCTCTGACGTTCCCGGAACAGCCACCCATTCCTTCGCAAGCTTTTTCGCGACAGCTTTTGAATATCCTTCATTTCTATACGCATCAATTTTATCCTGCATCATCTGCTTCTGCTCCTCATGTGTGCGATAGCCCTCGCCAACAACAGGATAAATACCCTCATTTCTCATTTCATCAAACATATCCTGCAGATCAGGGTATATTCTTGAATCCACCTTCACATCATTTCTAAGTGTCGTCAGTTCAATT
>OMSZ01000394.1 GCA_900313855.1 uncultured Eubacteriales bacterium | reverse complement strand
TAAATCAACATTAGGAACTTTCACCCATTAGTGACGTGCGCCGCAAGGCGCACATAAAAAGGCAGCTCAAACTTTAATGTTTATGCTGTCTTTTGATAATTATATTCCATTATACTATCATGAATAATATTTTTGATTCTTGCTTGTTGGCTTATCAGGGAGTGTCATTTTTATCTTACCCTCATTAATAAGTGGCTTTAAATACTTATCGTTAAAATTATTCCTTCCTACCAATCCGCAATACTCTTGCAATTCAATTCTAGATCTTGGTTGCTTACAAAATCCAAGCAATTCCTTCAGTGTCACATTTCCAATCTTAAGATTTTCATCTTGTACCTTATCTTGCCCTGCATCTTGCACCGTAACTTGCCCTGTGACTTGCCCTGTGTTGTAATCATCTTCATCAATAACACCATAATTCATATTAGGAAATGTCACAATAAACTGAGATCTGTCCGAATAAAACTCAGGTTCTTTGCCTGGTGTAAAGTTAGGAGCCTCAAGATAGCTGTCACGCATCTTCTTAATTCCGCTTCCCTCACGTTCCATCAGTCCAAGCCGTGCAAATATATCCGCAAGGATTGGATTTCTCCTTTTTGATGGAATCTTATCAATATTTCTATCTTGAATAAATGTTCCATCCACCATACCACCAGGAGAATATATTTCCATACGATCGTCAAAAATATCGACATGTACTTCGCTACCATTTTCTAAATAGTCGCGATGGATCAGCCCATTAACAAGTGCCTCGAAATATCCTCTTTGCTGATATTCCGGATACTCTTCTCTTGAGTTTTCTGTCTTTCTCCACATCTTTCTGGTATTTCTCTTAATAAACTGCTCTGCATTATTGAGAAGTTCTATTATTCCACCGGAGTATTCATCACTATCAAAAGCTTCAAACTTACCATTTGCCTTATCTAAGCCATTCCATCTGGTACAAAAAACCCTTGAATATCTTACCGGCGAACTATCTGCAAGCAGTGCACCCGCATTGGTAAGTTTTCCTTTATCATCAACTATACCAAATGATTCAAACTGCGTATCTTCAAAACTCTTTCCTGTCCATTTCTTATATCTTGCCCTTAGACTGCTAAAAGAATAATCCTTAAAATCATATGATGACATCAAACTATCAAACGATGAGTTTCTGCCTCGTAACACAAGCCGTTTCAATTCTGATGAGTTAGCAGGAACACTCTCATTTCCAACTCTTATATATGCCTCCGTAGTTCCATCAGCAGAATAATAATATGGTGTTTCCTCTCCTGCATACACATCGAGAATAACAAACTTCATATCATCAATCTTTTCAAATCTAAGTTTGAACTCAGGAATAGGACTGATTCTCTTCTTAATTTCTTCACTGATTGTTTCAGAATCCCCTTCTGCATCTTCAAGTCCTACCAAGCTGCCATCGTTAGCAACTCCAAAAACAAGGCTGCCACCAAAAGTATTGGCAAAAGCACTTACACTCTTACACCAACTCTTTGGTTTCTTCTTCTCAAGTGCTAATTTCTTATCATAATCGGTTGCCTCACCGATCAAATTCATTATATCCAAATCCATTCCTCCTGTATCCATGTAACTTTACAATAAATATGCTCAATTCTTTTTCAAATATACCATATCATTACAAAAAAGCAAACTCACTCCTCCATCTCCATCAACTCCAGCAATTCCCTGAAGTTATATGGATATGCATTACTCCCCCAATAGCTTCTCCTTCTCCTATTAGAATACTCTATCACAAGCTCCCACTGAGTTCCGTCGAGTGTATCTGGATCATCGTATTCGTGTTTCCATTCACCTATATGGATATTAGCAAGTTCTTCTAAGAAAGATTTCTTATCCATATCAAGGAAAAGAATCTCATCATAATCACCTGCACCATTATAAAACTTGCGCTCATATTTTATATCATCACCGTCAAAATATACTTTTCTTTGCTCTGTACCACCAAAGAATCCACCATATGTCAGTTCTACAGATACGATATTCTCTATATCTGCATCAAATGCCGCTGCCTTTTTCTCTTTATGGCTCATCCGGTACTCGCCGCCTGCAGCTTGATACTCTTTTATAGCATAACGCAGATAGTCCTTATATACTTTCAACCGTGTCACCGGTGATGGCTCAATGATGATATCCTCAATATCTATGTTTTCCAACTTGTTTCTCAATCTTCCGATTTCCTGCTTAAGACCTCTGATCTTCTTAAGCATTTCTTCCTTCGACTTACCTTTAATCTCTGATTCAACATACGTTTCCGGACTGATCATCATGATTATCACCTGCCTTCATTTACAAAGAATCTATGTTTTCAAAAATCCACGGGCGTCTCTTCATATACCTTATTCTCATTGATGTGCCCTTAATTTCTTCAGGGTCAGGATCCTCGCCCGGATAAAACAGATACCATCCGATTCTTTCTTTATCATCAACATAATACTTCACACCATATTCATGGAACTCATTAGTTGATAATGTATTTATCATTTTGGGATAATACCCACCTCTTCCCCTATGAGGAATTCTGTACTCTCCGGTAAAATATGCTGTTGTTTCGATCCACCCTATTCGCTTCATCGGATGTGTTAATCTGGTAAAGAATTCATATATATTCATTAAGACTTATCCATCCTCTTTTCAAACCTAAACATTCCATCCGGAAATTGTTCATCCATTGGTATATCCTTATAAGGTTCATTTGGATCCGGATAATGGCTGTTATAAAACTCAACAATGTGGAATCCGCATCTGTTCACATAAAAATGAATATTCCTTTGTTCAAAATATGGTGTAACGGTCACCCAAACAGTAACCTCCGAATGCAATTTCTCCACTTCACACCATGCAGCATAACCGATCCCCTTGCTGTGAACACCTGGAGAAACAAACAACAGGTCAAGTTCACCTTTGTCTTCTTCTACATTTATTACGACACCACCAACAGGCTTATCATCAAGCATAATCCGATAGGCTTCCCCTCTCTCAATTGATTTCTCAATAGTATCACGCGAAATGATCTGACCATCCTCTTCAAAATGGTTATCTCTCATACCAAACTCTTCCATAGCACCATAATTAAATGCTTCCTGATTGTCCTTGATAAACTGCTCCCGGTCATCATATTTTAACAATTCAAGTTTTATTTCTGTCATTATCAATTCACCTTCACAGCCACAACCTCTGCCTTGACAGGATTCACCGTCCCTGCAACATAAGCTTTGACCTGATCTTTAAGCTCCTCTATCTCCTGCTCCGGTGTTTCATCCTCAACCGCAAGATCAAT
>OMSZ01000393.1 GCA_900313855.1 uncultured Eubacteriales bacterium | reverse complement strand
GATGGAAGCATGAGGTACGTGATGTGATGAATGACAAGATAATGCATGAGGTACGTGATGTGATGAATGACAAGATGAATGCATGAGATTCATGACGAGATGACTTCATAGTATTTGTGGGTGACTATTCACAGTAACGGATATATAAAGTACAATCTTTTTGTTTGATTTTTATGTTGAAAAATGTATTTTGTTCATGTATAATAGCGACATGTGAGTTTTTTTTAAGGAGGATTATTTAATGGCTACAATTTCAGCAGGTGATTTTAGAAATGGTGTTACTATTGAGTTTGAAGGTAATATTTATCAGATTATTGAATTTCAGCATGTAAAGCCCGGTAAAGGAGCTGCTTTCGTTCGTACTAAGCTTAAGAATATCGTAAGTGGCGGTGTTGTTGAGAAGACCTTCCGTCCTACAGAGAAGTGTGAGACTGCACATATCGATCGTAAGAATATGCAGTATCTTTACGCAGACGGTGATCTTTACTATTTCATGGATAATGAGACATATGATCAGATCGCGCTTGGCAAGGATATCGTAGGTGATTCCTTGAAGTTCGTTAAGGAGAACGAGAATGTCAAGGTTGCATCTCATGCCGGTAATGTATTTGCTATCGAGCCTGAGATCAACGTTGTATTAGAGGTAACAGAATGTGAGCCTGGTGTTAAGGGTAATACAGCAACAGGTGCTACAAAGCCTTGTACAGTTGAGACAGGTGCTACACTCAATGTTCCGCTTTTTGTTAACCAGGGTGATAAGATCATTATTGATACAAGAACAGGTGAGTATATGTCAAGAGCATAATTGACAACGGTGATATGATAATAGAATAGATTATTTATGACTATTAGATCCGCAGGGAATATCCCTGCGGATTTTTTTGTTATTGGAAACCATATTAATCAAAGTTATTTTGGAAATTATACTCTATTTGAAAATCATATAATTTGAGGAATTGCGAAAACACAAGCGCTTTAAGGTTTTCGCAATATCTGTGAAAACACAGGATTTCAGGCGGTGCTTTGAAATAAACGGTTACGATGCAGGGCAAGGACAGTCGTTGGAAAGAACAGGAATAATTGAAAAAACAATCATATATTAAAGTATGAGAAATAACATGAAGTTAATAAGAATTGTTTTTAATCCGGAGGGAGTATGGAAAAGAAGCAGGAAATCTTGAAAATTTTAGCGGCAAGAATAAGAGAGATAGTAAGCAGAATGTCTGTTGATTTTAATGAGCTTAATGAAATAAGGCTGCGGGTCAATGAACCATTTATAGTGCTTATAGGCGGTAAGGAGTATTTTGTCTCTGATATGGGGAAATTAGTTGGACAGGCAGAGGAAGGATATGTAGTGAAGCCGCGTGATATTAAGGAGACCTTAGAGTACATAAGCAGTTATTCATTATATGCCTATGAGGATGAGATAAGGCAGGGCTTCATAACCGTTCAGGGCGGTCACAGAGTTGGACTTGCCGGTAAAGTGATCCTAGAGCAGGGCAAGGTCAAAAGCGTCAGAAATATATCATTTATCAATATAAGAATGTCGCATGAAAAAAAAGGGTGCGGAGAAGAGCTTATACCTTACATTTACGAGGACAGAGATATATGCCACACGTTGATAATATCACCTCCGGGAGGCGGGAAAACAACGCTTCTTAGAGATATTGTAAGACTGATATCGGATGGGGATGACAAGCATATCGGATTAAATGTGGGCGTAGTGGATGAAAGGTCTGAGATAGGCGCTGCGTATATGGGTGTGCCTCAGAATGATGTTGGAATAAGGACTGATGTGCTTGACTGCTGTCCTAAGGCGTTAGGCATGCTGATGATGATAAGAAGCATGTCGCCTGCCGTAATTGCTGTGGACGAGATAGGTAAGAGGGAGGATGTGGATGCGCTTGCTTATGTTATGAATTGCGGATGTAAGATGATAGCGACTGTTCACGGTAATTCAATAGAGGATATCAGAAACAAGCCTGTGCTTCGAAAGCTTATAGAGGAGAAGCTGTTTACAAGATTTATAGTTCTTGCGGGTGATGGAAAGCCGGGAAGGGTTGATAAGGTTTTTGATGAGAGAGGAACGGTACTATATCAGGGAGAGGCTTGACAGATGGCAGTTATGATCAAAATATCCGGAGCGTGTCTTGTGGTTTTTGCGGCTTTTTATTATGCGAAGGAGGTTAACGGATATACGGATCT
>OMSZ01000391.1 GCA_900313855.1 uncultured Eubacteriales bacterium | reverse complement strand
ATGCTTTAGCTTTGGGTAAGGGTTTTTTCAACATTTTTCAGGCAGTTATGCTTGGCGGATAAACTGCAATGTATAAATTAATGTCATCATGAAGATAATAAATGTATAAATCCATAAGAAAGGGGAATAGCCGAAAACTAATTCTTCGGATCGCACAACATAAATGGAACAACAAATAAGCAATGAAGAATATAATGAATATGTAGAGCAGATAACTCCCAAATACAATGTTTTTAAGAACTGCTTTAACGCTTTCTGGGTAGGCGGCGCAATATGCGTTTTCGGCGAAGTGATATTTCAGTTTTTCAAAAACCGCCTCGGCGTTTCGGAAACTGATGCCGCAAGCTACGAATCCATGCTGCTTGTACTTACAAGCGTGATCCTTACCGGCTTAAATGCATACGGTCACATTGCACGTTTTGCCGGTGCCGGCGCACTAGTGCCCATCACAGGCTTTGCCAATTCCGTTGCCGCTCCCGCGATTGAGTACCAGAAGGAAGGGCAGGTGTTTGGTATCGGCGTCAAGATCTTTACCATCGCAGGTCCAGTTATACTATACGGAATATTCACAAGCTGGATACTCGGGATCATTTATCTGTTCGGAAAAATATGGGGACTGTGGTAATCCACAATCCCCATTTATTAATCAACTTCTTCTATATGCTCCTGTCCCATAGCTATTATTGTTTTTACATGGTCATCAGCTAACGAATAGAATATCGACTTTCCCTCACGCCTTGCCTTTACAAGCTTATTCTGTTTCAATATCCTTAACTGATGTGATATTGCCGACTGATTCATGTTAAGTATCGCAGCCAGATCGCACACACAAACCTCTGCCTGAAGAAGCACAAACAAAATCCTTATTCTTGTAGAATCTCCAAACACCTTAAAGAGCTCTGCCAGATCATATAGCTCTGTCTCCTCCGGCATAGTGTCATTTACTTTCTTCAAGAGATCCGGATGGACCTCATTAACCTCACATGCAAACTCTATCTTCTTGTCCATTTTCTTTTCCTCTCCTTAATAATTTAAGGGTTATCGAATTGATTGTGTCGCGAACGCAGACTATATATCAATTTCCAAAAGCATCACCCATAAAAAACCTACACAAAAAGCCGGAATTCCGGCTTTTGCATACTATTTATTACGTCACCTGGCAATCTAAAACATTGCTATTTTATTCTTTTTAAGCAATGCTTTCAAACGTTCAATTTCTTTATCCGAGCGCACGCCATGAACAAAACCTCAAACAAACTGCAAGCGAACACAACCTACAAGAGTTTCGCTCAACAACCCCAAATTCATACCCTCTTAACCATCAGCGCCCTTATCGCATTAAGCACCGCTATCACCATAACTCCTACGTCCGCAAATATCGCAAGCCACATGTTCGCAATTCCCAACGCGCCAAGGAGTAAGCAGATAAGCTTAACACCTATTGCGAAATAAATATTCTCATAAACGATACGCATACATTTCCTGGCAATCCCTATCGCTTTCGCGATCTTTAGAGGATCATCATCCATAAGTACAATATCTGCAGCCTCAATTGCAGCATCAGAACCAAGCGCTCCCATTGCAATTCCCACGTCAGCTCTTGAAAGCACCGGCGCATCATTTATTCCATCACCGACAAATGCAAGCTTTTCTTTAGAAGGCTTTGTTTCTAACAGCTCTTCAACCTTTGCAACCTTATCGCCCGGCAAAAGCTCGCTTACAACCTCCGAAATCCCAAGCTCTTCTGCCACGTATTCAGCCACACTCTTAATATCACCGGTAAGCATCACCGTATGGTTCACTCCGATATTCTTAAGCTTAGATATTGCTGCCTTTGAATTATCCTTTAACACATCGGATATAACAATATGCCCCGCATACTCACCATCTATTGCTATATGAAGAATGGTTCCGACATGATGACATTCATGATAAGCAACAGAGTTAAGCTCCATAAGCTTTGAGTTACCGATCGCAACATCCCTGCCGTCAACCTTTGCCTTTATACCCTTACCGCTGATCTCCTCAATATCAGTAACGCGGCTTTTATCAATATCCTTTCCATGAGCCGCCATAATACTTTTGGCTATCGGATGATTAGAAAAGCTCTCAGCATGTGCTGCTATATCCAAAAGCTCATCCTCTTCCCGTATGCTGTGATGAATACCCGTAACCTCGAATATACCCTTTGTAAGAGTACCTGTCTTATCAAATACAATATGTTTTACCTGAGACAATGCCTCAAGATAATTAGAGCCCTTGACAAGTACGCCTGCTCTTGAAGCTCCGCCAATTCCTGCAAAAAATGTAAGAGGAATACTTATAACCAATGCACATGGACAGCTTATAACAAGAAATGTAAGCGCTCTGTATATCCAGTCAGTAAAATCTGCCGGAAGTCCCATTATCATTCTGACAATCGGCGGAATCAGCGCCAGCGCCAAAGCTCCGTAACAAACTGCAGGAGTATAGAAATGAGCGAATCTTGAAATAAAATTCTCGGAACGTGATTTCTTAGAGCTTGCATTCTCCACAAGATCAAGGATCTTAGAAACCGTTGATTCTCCAAACTCCCTGGTTGTTTTGATCTTAAGAACGCCTGTCATATTAATACAACCGCTGATAACCTCATCACCAACAGATACATTCCTTGGTACACTTTCGCCTGTAAGAGCGCTTGTATTAATTGAAGCATTACCATCCACAACAATACCGTCAATCGGTATTTTTTCTCCGGGTGTTACAACAATTACAGTGCCAATCTCTACCTCATCAGGATCAACCTGTTCGGTACCATTTTCCGTCTCAACATTCGCGTAATCAGGTCTGATATCCATCAGTTCGCTAATATTGCGTCTGCTCTTACCAACCGCATAGCTCTGGAACAACTCACCTATCTGATAAAAAAGCATTACCGCAACGCCCTCACGATATTCGCCGAGCGCCATTGCTCCTACTGTCGCAACTGCCATCAGAAAATTCTCATCAAAAACCTGGCGATTCTTAATTCCCTTAAATGCCTTCTTAAGAATATCATATCCTATAACAAGGTAAGGAATCAGATAAATGACAAGCTGCACCCACATGTTATCGGAAAGAATCGGTATCGCCAATCCTTCACTTGTCACTACACCTATAACAATGAGTAACACTGTCGCTATTATTATTCTAATGAGAACTTTTTTCTGCTTTTTATTCATACCCTTATCCTCTTACCTTTTTAACTTCTACAGGAATATCTCGCAATCGTCCTCTACCTTTTTACAATTCTTAAGTACTTCCTGCATAACCTCCTTAGGTTCGGTTCCATCTTCAAACTCCACGATCATCTTAAGCAGCATGAAATTCACCGTTGCATCCTTAACGCCCGCTGTATTCTTAGCAGCCTCCTCCATCTTATTAGCACAGTTAGCACAATCAACATCAATCTTGTAAGTCTTCTTCATCGTAATAATCCTCTCTTTCTACTATTAATAACTGTCAAGACTCGCTCGCGAGTCTTGCGCGCCGGATTCGGGTCTGCTTTAGCAGACT
>OMSZ01000316.1 GCA_900313855.1 uncultured Eubacteriales bacterium | reverse complement strand
GACCGGAAAGAGTGATCTTAACAGTATCAAGAAGGTTATTGATCTGAAACCGCAGGGCTATCTGTTAAAGGCCAGTGGCAAGCATTCACTGCTTAGTGAGTTGGAAAAGTTTTTTGTTGCGCGCAAAACGTTAAAGTGATAAAGTAGAAATGTAAATTATTGGATGATGTATTTTGGGAATGCTGCATTTATATGCAGCTTTGGGGTGATCACAAATGCTTATAGTTGATCTGATTAACAGGGATGTGGCTTCAGAGAATGAGACTAAGAAGAGTATGGTGACAATGCGTATTCTCTATTTGTTAGTATTTGCTGCATTTATTATTGATGTACTTCTTGCAGGTGTGGAGGTTATTGACAGATTTCCATACAGGATCTTTGGGCTGCTTGCCGTCAATATTATTTTCTTTATTCTTACATATCGTATCCGTACAAGGATGGCGTTTATATTGTTCATAGGCTTCATTTTGACCTGGACTATATCAATGATACCATGCTTTGGTTGGAGTGCGGGTATGCAAAATTATTTCATCATCATTCTGATGCTCTGTTTCTTCACTGTGTATGACAGATCGTTATACAAATTTATTTTGTCGGGTTCTGTGCTTGTTATGCGTATCCTTTTGATCCTGCTCTTTGGAGGAACGAAGTCGGTTGCAAGCATTTCTTCCATTTGCGACAAGCTCTTGCAGATCACCAATATTTCTACGGTATTTATCTCTATCATTATAATTTCATATATATTCAGCCGTGAGGATAACGAGGCAGAATCGAAGCTGATGAAGTATAATGACCAGCTAAAGAAGGAGGCAAATACTGACCGGCTTACGGGACTTTATAACAGGCGGAGAGCGGAGGAGTATCTGCAGGAGCTTAAAGATACAGGATATACCGGTGCTATAAGTATTGCGATGGGTGATATCGATTTCTTTAAGAAGGTAAATGATACTTACGGTCATGATGCCGGTGATGTGGTTCTTAAGAAGGTTGCTGATATGATGCTCGAGAACTGTGGTGATAACTCATTTATATCACGCTGGGGCGGCGAGGAGTTTCTGCTTATCTTTAAGGATGTTAACGGAGATGATGCGCTTGTGATCCTTGAGAAATTAAGGCGAACTATTCAAAAGAATACCATTAATGCCGAGAGTAGTGAAATTAATATCACGATGACCTTTGGTCTTACGGAATACAACATCAAGAAGGATGTTGAGTATGCCATCAAGGAGGCGGACGAGAAGCTTTACCATGGCAAATCTAACGGCAGGAACCAGGTTGTTTATTAACTGCTGTTTAAGACAATTAAAAGATTGCAGACAACGAATTGTTTAGTAGTATTTATTAAGGCAAAATGCTAAATGTTTTACCTTATTTTTATGAATTATTGAGAAGGATAATTCGTTGACAATTAAACATATAAATATTAATATTAGTTATATAAAAGTCAAAGTTTGAAAGGAGCTTAAGTCTTAAAGGCTGCTGGATTTTTATTACGGTGTACATAATAATACAAGTTTAGAGGGGCTTGTAGATCAATATTATTTATTACATCAGGAGGGTTAACTTATGAAGAAAAACATCACTTTGGAAGAGGCAAAAGAACTTATCAAGAAACTGGAGAAAGAGAACAAAGAGATGAAGAAGGAATTGGAGATGTTTAGAAGCCGCGATTGGGGTGGGCGACGCAAACATGATGCAACATGGCAGAAGTCATATGATTCCTTTGTTGAACTGTATGAAAAGGGACTTAATATGCATGAGATAGTTGCTAAGGTACCATATAGCCAAAGAACGTGCTACAGATATAAGTCATATTATGATTCTTTAAAGAAGGAGAAGAATTGATTAGTGACAGGATCGGTTTCTTGTGATACGTGTGCGTATCTTGTATATGATGAAGAGTATGAAGAATATGTATGTGATATCAATATGGATGAGGATGATTATGGGAGATTGATGTCTTCGGGATTTAAGGGCTGTCCTTATTACAGGGATGGAGATGAATACAAGGTGGTAAGACACCAGATATAGTTAAGAAAAGGATGACCGGCATTATACCGGTCATCCTTTTCTTAACTATATAATGCTTTTGTGAATAGTAATAATGCTCCTTACAGCTTAGAATATCCATAACTGTTAACGATCGCCTCGATCTTCTGACCGCTCTGGCAGAATGGACATTGGTTGTGCGGATAGGTTTTGTATTCGGGGATGTCGGAAATCTTAAACAATGTATGAACTCTTTGTCCTGCTATTACTTCATTGGCAGAGAAGATAGCAGATATTCCCGCAACGATACCTCCGTAATATGATACACATTCTAAGCTTCGTTCTATTGTTCTACCTGTTGTAGCAGAGGCCAAAAGGAATAATACGTGTTTGCCCTTGATCATTGGCTGCAGATTATCCCTGAATATCATCTGTCCT
>OMSZ01000145.1 GCA_900313855.1 uncultured Eubacteriales bacterium | reverse complement strand
TTTTCCTGACTCCAACCATGACTGATCCGATAATCATAAGTCTTGCGTTCTATGTTCCAGTGTTGACACATCAGGGTTTTGCTACGGAACAGAGTTCCTTCATGATCCCTACATTGCTGACCGCCGTTAGGTTTCACAGGAGTAGTAAGTGCTTTACGAAGACTCATTTTATAAACTTTTCTGCGTCTCATGAATGTGGCAGGATGAATGTGCCAATGTTCGCACATGGACTTGATATTTGGAAATTGTCTTCCTTCATGATCCTTGCAGGGCTTATCGTGTCGGATTACTTTCTTTTTCATATGAATACCTCCGCTATAGATGGTTTTTGCATAGGAGCTGGAATAGATGGTTAAGTATATCAATCTTTATAGAATAATAACACCAGAAGAAGTTGAGGCGATTAGAGTTGGATTAGGGCTCACTTCGTCGATACAAAAAGATACAAAATATATTACTACAAATTATTCGTCTGAAGGATTTAGCAAAATAAGCGTATCAAATAATAATAATATTATTCATAAGAAGCATAATGGACAAAAAGGATATTCTGACAGTGTTATATATTTAAACGTCACAATAGATGCTCGAAAATTCTATAAGTTTAACCGATTAGATGCTGCTCATTATGAAGCTATCGATGATCCTGGCGGCTCAATTGATTTGTATGAAATAGACGTTGACAAGATACTTGAAAAACTTGATACACGTATAGACAGTTTATGTAACGATAAAAATTGGTTTATAGGTGGTGTGGGCTTCACTGGTAATATACATTCTTTCGAATCGGGACTATATTATGAGCTGATAAAATACAGTGAATTATCAATTCCTGGACGTAGTATGAAGAAAGAAATAGATAGCGCAAATAAGAAAGCTACTCTATATAACAAAGGAATGTCATTATCTTTAGAGTTTCATCGATCTGACATTTTTGTTGAAGCTAAAGTGAATGGATCATTGTTGCAAAGCCATATAGGAGAATGGAATATTGCAGATATGAGGCTTCAAAGCTTCTCGGACAAATTCGTTCGTTTAGAAGAGAATGTATATAATACGTATTTAATACTTTTCACTGGAGCAGGAGATCATTATTCAATTTCTGATGCTGAAGAAAAAATGTGTGAGCTAAAAATATCATCAGATATGCGGGCAAAATACACGGCTATTCTGCGAGGTGTTAAGCAGTGTAAAGGAGTGGAGAATTATCTTGCAAAAGTTGGAAAGGATATAAAGACAGTAAAGCGTTATATTAAAAATCTTCGTGATAGATATGATATAAATGTTATTTGCTTATCAAAAGAAATGTCCAGAAAGAAAGATGCTCCTAAGATCTTACCGAATCTTTCCAAATTACAAGTAGTAAGATTGGATGCATTGGAAGAAGCAAAGATAAAAGCTGAAAGTGTTTTTGTTATAGAAGATGTTTGATGCTGAGGTAAAAAAATAGGCGAGACAGATCGGGATTCTGATCTGACTCGCCTATATTTTGTTTTAATCCGTGAGTTTTATTTTGATATGGTTGCTTTGAATATACAATAGGATATCTTTTGTCTGTTCATATAGCATATCATTTTAAATCACATATATTTATCTTTTCCTTCATTTTATCAGATTGAAAATTGATCTAATTTAAGAAGTTTGGATATGAGACTTCCTTAGTTAGGTTCTTTATTCGGTTGTTAGGTATGTGATTCAATGATTTTACGCATACAACAGCATCTGAAGGAGTACTAGGATGAAAAGATAATAAGATACCTTGTTAATAATTGTATTCATATTTTATGCCTGTGCAGCTTGGATATTTGGTTTCGTTCCAGGTTCGGTTGCCGATATCCTTCATCTCGTCGTCAGTCAGGTTGAAAAACCTGTGACGAGATGCTTCGTCTGTACAATTTCCAGAATCGTCCCAGCAGGAGTCTACCATATAATAGTCATCACCGAGTCTTACGATATTCCATGCGTGACTTCCGCCATCGTTTATATCACCTGCTATTTTTTCACAGTAGATACCAGCCTTCCAAGATAAGTACATAAACGCCTTGGCGTATGCATCGCAGACGCCTTCGCCATCTATCAGAATGTCATATGCATCGTGCTTTTCGGCTGGACCACCATCTGCGTTATGAGCAAAACTTGCATTATCAAGTAGCCAGTCATGGATAGCCAGTTCTCGTTCATAATCGGACATATCTTCGGAGATCACTTCATTGAATGCAGATTCCACACGATTTATAATGGCACGATCTTCATCTGAAAGATAATTGTAAAACCATTTGTCCCAGTCGCAACCGCTGATCGTATCGCCGTATCGAAGATAATATAATATGGTCCCCACATCGGTAACATCATATGAAAG
>OMSZ01000387.1 GCA_900313855.1 uncultured Eubacteriales bacterium | reverse complement strand
TCATTCAAGACCGGCAAAGAATGCTGCCAAACTTAAATTTGACGGATTTAACGATTGCAGCGAATGGTGTCTTGCATGGGGAAATGGCGGATCATTAAGTGCTATTTCCATGTACTATTCCGAATTGAACAGTGTTCTTAAGAAGGATGGCGGGGTGACAGGTCATTATTACGCATTGCTAAGCGGTGATTATATTGGTACTGCATCGATTAATATGAGAGAATTTGACACATCATCGGATGAGAACAATTATGATTTTGATGATATTGAAACCTGGAATACTTCAAATGCATACGGAAGCCTGTCAAGTGACAGAGAAGAGAAGATAAATGAAGAAAAAATAAACTTTTCTCCATATTCTATTCAGCTTATTGAGATTGGTAAGGATCAGGTAGATGTTGTGAAAAACCAGAAATATGTTTCAAAGGTTCATGGCACGCTAATTTATACATATAACCTTGACGGTATTCGCAATAAAACAGGAGAGGGTAATCTGATCAAGAAGAAGGGAAAGTATTATTTCAAATATTTAGACGGCAGCTTTGCAAAAAATGATTGGCTCAATCTTAACGGCAAGCACTACTATTTTGATTATGATGGAGTGGGTATTGAATGCAGGGAAGGAACAAAAGTTACTTACGGTGGTATTCAATATAAGCTTCACGATATTAAGCTAAAGGATGGTTTGATAACGGGTGGTACGGCAGAGGCGGTAAAGGTTAAAGAACAGTATTACAGAATGAGTGTGTATGGCAGCATTTATATGGGTAGTGCCGAATTCCCTGTAACAAAAATCGCACCATCTATGGCAAAGAACAAAAATAGAATTTATTATTTATACATAGGTGAGAATGTTGCCTTTATCGGAAAGAATGCTTTTTCCGGCTGCAGCAGACTTAAAGAATTGTATATTTACAGTAAGAAATTAAAGACATCAAAGGTTAAAAAGGCATTTTCAAAAACGCCTTCATGGATGAAGGTATATGTTCCGAAAAAGAAACTGAACGCTTACAAAAAGCTGCTTCGTAAGAAGGGAATATCAAAGAAGGTAAAGTTTAAGAAGATAAAATGATCATCAAAGCATAGCAGTAAAAAATGTCATTAATATAGTTATAGTAATTATCGAAACAACTGTTGTTATCGCAATTGCCGATGACAACAGTTGTGTGTCTTCACCGGTCTTTTCTGCCTGAATAAGAGGCAGATTGCCGATCGGCATCAACGCCATAAGGCAGAGCCCAAGTATCGTAATTGAATTACAGTTTATGGCGCGAAGTACGAAGAACATTATAATCGGAAGAAGCACCATTCTAAGAGCAATATATATCCATATTCTTATATTCTTCAAACCTTTTGTGATCTCAGATCTTGCAATGTTCACACCAAGCAAAGTCATTGAAAGAAATACCGTAGCATTTCCGACAAATGTCACACTGTTTGAAATGATGAGTGGTGGCTTGATGTTAAACCAGAATACCACAAGTGCAAGGATTGCCATTATAGTTCCTGGACTGAATATCCTTGATATGTTCATTTTTTCTTTACCGTTTGATAATACTACAATACCGTGTGTGTAGAATAACAGGCTGTACATGACGTTGCACACTATAACGTAGAGGATCGCATTCTCCGGAAGTATCGCACGTGCAACCGGGATTCCTATAAAGCCAACATTTGTATATACTGTCATGAGATTATAAAAACGACGGTCGTTCGTTTTAGCTTTGATTATGAAGGGGAAAATGAAGCCTGATATCACTAGGCCTGAATAGAATATTGCGCCAAGTATCAGAGCGGTGATCAGATCGTCGTGAGTAGCCGTTATGCTTCCTGAAAGAATGGATGCGAGAATAAGTGCCGGATTGCATATATCCATTACTATCACAGAAAGCTTCTTAGAAACAATGTTGTCGACAACGTCGGTTTTATATAAGTATATTCCTATAGCAACAAGAATGGATATCACACCCATCTGCTGCAGAACAATAGTTGTACTCATTGATCATTCCCCGTTTTCTTTGGATTTGAAAGCATATATCCGCTCACAAAGGGATATAATAAGGTGTTTTTCGCGTAATGTCAAATATATGTTATATATCATTTGGAATTAAGTTGCAGATGTACTTTATCAATAGTATATTTCTGCCGCATCGGAGATTGAATATCAATGTACATATCCTGTAAAATAAGTTATAATATGAACAGTTGTTTTGAAATGGATCATTGTGATAAAGACTTGAGTTGGGAGAAACAATATGTCATTTAGTGATGTTGTCAGAAGGGAATTTAAGGTAAGTGATGATGAACGTGACAAGGGATTGGTCACGCCTGCTGATGTGAAACGATATGATAATATATGCTATGTTAAGGGCGGTGATAAAGATGCATCGCATTATCTTGATGTGTACAGACCGTTAGAGCGTAGTGAGGATAAGCTGCCGGTTATCGTAAATGTGCATGGCGGCGGCTGGGTGTATGGAGATAAGGAGACTTATCAGTTCTACTGCATGGATCTGTGCAGGCGCGGCTATGCGGTTGTTAACGCTTCTTACAGGCTGGCGCCGCTTTTTAAGTATCCGGCTCAATTAGAGGATGTTAATTCCGTATTTCAGTGGACACTTGAAAATGCGGATAAGTACGGTTTTGACAAGGACAAAGTGTATGCCGTGGGAGATTCGGCAGGAGCTAATCTTCTTGCGCTGTTCTGTCTAATGTGTACGAATGAGAATTATGCGGCTTTATATGATTTTAAAGCACCTGCAGGTTTTGTTCCTTTGGCTGTCGCGCTTAACTGCGGCGTGTATGATGTGACGGTCAACATGAGAGAAATGAAAGGTTTTCTCAAAGAGTTCATGCCGGGTGGCGGTACGGATGAGGAGCTTGATTTGCTTAATGTGGTTGAGTTTGTAAATGATAAGTTTCCGCCGTCATTTATCATGACCTGCTATGGGGATTTTCTAAAGAACCAGGCTCCATTATTAGAGGATGCGCTATCTAAGGCGGCTGTGCCGTATGTCAGTAAGGTGTATGGCAGCGATGATCATCCATTAAAGCATGTGTTCCACTGTGATATCAGGATGAAGGAAGCGGTTATTTGCAATGACGAGCAATGCAGATTTTTTGAGGAACATGGGTTATGAAGCCTAAAATAGCGATAAGCGAAGGAATAATTCCTTCGCTTATCGTATAAGGGGGAGGGGGAGGAGTACACATTGACTAAGCGGTTGGGCTCAATCAATGTACTCGATATGAAAAGTATTTACAATACATAATATATATTATAATTGTGAACAAAAAGTGTTCAAAGAATTTAAAGTCTGTGAAGATAATAAAGAAAATCTTAATACATTGCATATAATATATAAGAAAGGAGTAGTCCGACAGATAGATCGGATATAAAAAAGCTATGAAATTTAATGGAATTGAGAAGAAAGAAGCCGGCAAATTTATTACAAGGTATGATATTTCTTATGAAACGTCTGACCATAAAGAAAAAATATATGAGATGATAAGCAGGAATCCGGACCTAAAGACAAGAGAGGAGTTGGCTGACCATCCGGCAGATTCGGTTGTAATTATTATGCATGATGAGAGCGGAGAACGCATATTGTTGAATAAGGAATACAGAATGGCGTGCGGAGATTATGTTATTAATTTTCCGGCAGGACTTATCGATCCCGGGGAGGATTATGAGAAAAGCACCAAAAGAGAGCTTAAAGAGGAGACGGGTCTTGATATCATAAAAATCAATGACGTTATGGCCGAGAGCTTTTCCGCCATTGGTTTTTCCAATGAAAAGAATATCTGCGTTGTCGGCGTGGCAGCGGGAACATTTTCTCCAAGCACATCAACGGCTGAGGAGATTGAAGCTTCCTGGTACACAAAAAAAGAAGTCCGGGAACTGCTGCAAAAAGAATACTTTGCAGCCAGAACCCAGGCTTACTGTTATCTGTGGAGTAAATCCTTGTGAGAACATTATTTGAGTTAACAATAGCGGATATATGTCACGCAAGATAATTATATACCATAACAAAGTGGCAGAAGCTTCCAACCATGACGAAACAGTGGAAGAGCTCGTGATTACCGAAGTTCTTCCAGTTGAATTTCTTAAGGAGTGGGAGCTTTAATGCATAGATTATTCCGCCAACGGTGTAAATGATACCGCCGATAAGCAGCCACATGAAAGCGCCGTGTGAAAGACCTTTCATTATGGAAGAAAAGGCAAATACTACCAGCCAGCCCATGCCTATATATAATACCGATGATACCCAGTGTGGACAGGTGATCCAGCAGATTTTGAATATTGTGCCGATGATCGTAACAGACCATACGGTGATCAAGAGCGGTATACCGACGTTCTTTGGAAGAACGATCAGACAGACCGGTGTGTAAGAGCCTGCTATCAATACGAATATCATTGCGTGATCTATCTTTCTGAGCACCTTGTTGACCTTCTCTGATATATCAAATGTATGATAGGTGGTGCTTGCCGTATAAAGCGCGATCATACTTATTATAAAGATAATAAATGCACCCAGATACGAACGATTGCTCCCGTGGTAAGCTTTGATTATAAGAGGAGCCGCCGCTATTATTGCGCCGATCATTGCTATGAAATGGGTTATGGCGCTTCCAGGATCTTTAATATGAAAAGTGCTTCTGGCCTTTAATATACCGGCATCTGCCGGGGCTGTTAATGGAGTATTTGATGCTGACAGCTTCATAGTTTCACATCCTTTCCAAAAT
>OMSZ01000256.1 GCA_900313855.1 uncultured Eubacteriales bacterium | reverse complement strand
GGCCGGAACGTACACTTTTCCCTTAGAAGGTGAAAGATATGTCCTGTCGGAATCAACACAACCATCCATCTTTGCCATAAACCATCTTTCATAATTGCCGTCACCTACTCGTGAAGCGTATTTAAATAATTTATCAACTGCCAAATTACCGGTGGATCTTGGATTAGCCGTATCAATTATAACATTGGAATCACCTGTTCCGTTCAGAGTTATTCTCGTGCCCGGCGCATAATCATCTCCGTTGCAAAGTACAGCATACCACTCAGGATTTCTACCCATACATATAAGTTTAACAACCGGGTTGTTAAGCTTTGCTGTATGGAAGTAATACTTGGTCTCACCGCTTGAATGATCTGTTATGTATCCACTACTCCTTACTGTCTTATCCGCTCTTTCCGATGTGGTCTCAAAGTAATTATATACATCACCCTGACCTGATGCAGCATACCACAGATCAACTCCGAAGCTGTCATACGAGGCAAGGTTCACATTGGAAGGAACATCATAATAACCAATATTAATATCCTCAATCGTCTCGCCAACTTCTACTGAATATTCTTTAGAAGCAACTGTTTCATGCCATTTCCTGGTTATTTCTCCAAATTCATTTTTCTCTTCCTTGATTCCGTAAAGTTCAAGTTTAAAGGTCTGCGCTGTCGGAGGTATCAAAGTCGAAGTTTTTCTATCAAATTGATTATATGTCAATGTGCCGGTGTATTCCGGTTTTTTCTCAGGATTATTAAGTTTTTCATCATCAACCGGGGTCCATGTATAATCCATGTCAGGGTTGGCTTTTGACGGAACATATACCGAGAATTTGTAAAGATCTGCATCCAGACAATCTTTTGCCTTGGCATATCCGTACAATTCATAATCCATCTTATCGGTTGCAAATGCCATAGCGTCTACTGCGTGATTCAATAACTCTCCGGTTAAAAGGTTACCACCGGCATCCACAATATTGTCTCTGGTCATTTTAACCTTTTTATCAACTACATTCTGACTGCCCGCCTTAAGCGAATAAGCACCAACTTCAAAATCTTCAATTCCGGTATAGCTTACGAAATCAGCAGCATTCTTCAGATGAAGCATCCACTTGCTCTCATAAGAACCATCCTTCTTCTTGGTCGTGTATTTAACTATCTCAAATTCAGGCATAGGAAGCTTAGGTTCTAATTGAACGTAACTCTTGACAGCCGGCTTAATCACATCACCCGTATCCGGATCTGTCACAGCCTCCCTGTTCTCAATAATACTGTAATTAGTATCTTGCCCTCTCGCATCCTTAACTCTGACAACTGCATAATATGTATATCCTTCCTTCATCACAAGCGTTTTAGGAGGAACCAGCGTTGTTGTAGTACCGTATGCAGTCTTATTTTCGGTCATAACTACATTGCTTGACAGATATGTATCGAGATCATCAAAATTAAATGCTACGCCAGGCTCAAGTTCGACATATCTGGCCTCCACGTCAAATTCCGTTGCCGAAGGATTCTTACCGTCCTCACCCCGGACATTCCATGTAACATCATAATATCCATAAGTATCATCTTTTCTGACATCAACATTTTCAACGGTATCAGGACCTACAGCCTTATACTTATCTATATACTTCATAAAGTCATTATCAAGATTATAGTAATCCAGATCATACTCATCCGCAAATGGAATACGACTTGAATCAATCTTACCGGAAAGGGAAGTTCCTTCCTCGCTTTCAGCCTGACTTCTGAAGTCATCATATCGCTTAATTCTTTCAAGATTAAAATGATTTAATAAACTAGTTGAATACGGAGTTACACTTCCTGTTTCAGAAAAGTCTTGATAATATACAAGAGGTTTAACAATCTCTCCTTCAGTTTCCGTGTTGATATGGATATATCCATCTTTAATCCACGCATTCTTATTATTAAGCTTATCTACACTGTAACCTAAAGGTTCAACAAACAGGGCGTACTTTCCACTGCCACTGCTTCCGTATTCAACAGATACAATTCTTTCCGAAGCAAGTCTCTGCTTATTAAAATCATCCATGTATAAGCTTAAATCGTTAACCGTGTTCTTAAATATTTCAACTTTATTACTTTTAGCAATAGTCTTTTTGTCAGAAGGTTCTCCTTCTGCCACAAGAGCATTGATCTTCGAAGAAGCCCCTTTAACTATTCCGTCAGGTTTGGTAGCGTTAGGATTATATCCATTCGCTGTTATCAAACCACGCTTATCAGAATATTGGAATGATGATTCATCCAGATAGAAATTATTACCACAATACTTAAGAGTCTGAAGCAACGGGTTCGTACTCATAGGACTGTTCTGCTTTGCAAAAGCAAGAATTCCGTTATTATTTTCAGTAGCTTTACCTGCAAAATTACCCACATTATTACCACTTGTATAATTACCGTTCATACGGACAGACAGGCAGTTCCTAATGGTAGTATATCCTGTAATCCTGGAATTAGCACTATAAGCATCTCTACCGGCAGTAATTCCTCCTCCTGTCATCATAAGGTATTCACCCGGAACGCATGACCTGAATCCACTCCACATATCAGAGCAATAATTACGACAGGAATCTATATTAACAAATACACTGTTAACCGCAACCATGCTTGAGACATTTCCTTTGGTAAAACATCCGATCTGTCCGATAATTCCGGCGCACTTCGAAGCACAATACAATTTTGCATTTTTTCCGTTTACACAATCTTTAATATTAACCGTATATAAGGATGTACTTACAGGTGCAGATATCTCTCCTACTATTCCACCTACGTCATTCGAGGTAAGACCGCCGGTAGCGTCATGAACATAACTGTTCCTCTTATCTGTTCCCTGCATAGGAAATGCTACAATACCATGATTCTGACAATATATAACTTCATTAATCTGGTCCGCCTGAAGCTTGGTATAGTGTGAAACAATGCCTCCGGCAGTACCACTGTTACTACCGTCTCTGACTGTTGTATATCCTGCCATAAGTGTTCCGTAGTTATAGCAATATTGCACTTTTCCACCCATTCCGGACACCTGGCCGAGCACACCACCTACATTATTACCGTAATAGTTTATTACAGTTCCGGCATTGATACATTTCTCAATAGTCCAACCCGAAGAAGTTGTATTGTTCTGAGTACCGATAACTCCTCCCACATAATAGAATCTGTTATCAGGAGCCTTATCCGTCGCCTGACCGTTAGCATCCAATGCTGCTGTTTCGATTATCGGAAGTTCCATTCTCACATATGCAAGATTAATCAGATTGCTGACCTTAGTTCCTTCAGCCGAATTAGTACCGATCAAACCACCAACCGTCGAATAGGTAACTCTCGGAAGATAATTTTCAACAAGCCATCTTCCTGATGCGCACTCTTTAATACTGCCTGAAGCAGCATTATATCCGGCTATACCTCCAATACACCCCTTACCCTGATCAAGTGTAAGAACAAATGTATTGGTATCGTCTTTATAAGCAGCATGAGTTATTGATCCATCTGTAGTTTCTTTCTTCGGAAGAGCGTATTGATACTTATCTTCATCATTAGTAAGGTATCCACAGGCTGCCTCTATATCATCGGCAAGCTCACCTGTGTCTGTTACATACATATCATTAAGCTCTTCAACCGCTTTTCTTATTCCATCATTATCGCTACCGTCAGGTGTTTTCATTCTGCCAAGGTAAGATTTGGAATCCTCATAAACAAGAATATCTTTTACAGATGAGGTATCCTTACATACCGCAAAATCATCCTCCTTTTCATAAAATACTTTGCCGGTATAACCACATTTACTGATATTACCGTAATTGATTGCAGCCACTCCTCCGACCATTCCGTTCTTAACGACAATTTTACTCTGTTTCTTAACCTTATATGTATTATATTCACTTACAAAAACAGCATTACCTGAACTATTGGCTTCACCCAGACTCGTTATATAACATTTTTCTATAGTAGAAGAAGGATAATTGATACCACTGATGCCTCCGACTGCAGAACTTTTAGCAAGCTTAGATGTCTCAGAATCACTTTCAACATAGTTACATATTCCGGTCACTTCAAAATTAGCTCCGATTATATAACATCCCGTAATAGTTCCGCTTTCTTTACCATCACCGTTACGACCGGCAATTCCTCCTACAGTTGTATCTCTGGATACACTCTTGTTCTTCTTGATCGAGCCGCCGAACTTACTGGTTTTTACCGTATCAAGATTAAGTCCGGTAATACCGCCGATACATTCAGCCTCACCTCTATCAACAAGAATCGCCGTTACACTAACATTTTTCACAACTTCACGATTGGTACCAACCGCACCACCTATTATCATCTTGGTCTTCTTCGACTCGAATCCTACAAATTCTCCGGCTTTTCCACCATTGACAACGCCAAAATTCTCACCCACCAGATATCCGAAAGTATCCATCTCATTACCGGTTATTTTAAGTGGTGTATCAATAGAATCACCATTGTCATCCTTAATATCAGCGATAGCACATCGGCAATCCTTAACCACACAATTCTCATGGTTAACCGAAGTGATAGCACCTGCAACCACCATATTACCTTTAACTACAGGAACGTATGGTTTGTTCTCATTATCATCATCAGCCAAAGCTCTGTCCACCAGACAGTCTCTGATATAACCGTAATTTTCCGATGTAATACCTGCCGAAACACCCTTGGTCGCAGAAGGACTTCCAAAAGAAGCACATTCTGCTATGTATCCGCCTTCACCGTTGACACCCGTAACTCCACCTACGAAATCAAGACCGGTGGTATCACCGTAATTATGGCAATTGATAAGCTGCGTCTTGGCTTTTTCAGGAATTGAAACATCATCTTCATCATCTTTTTCAATAGTAGTATTATCCGTAAGACCTGCAAGGAATAAATTACCTGCAATACCACCTGTAAATGAAGAGCCGTCAGTTGCATCAGTCTTGCTTACACTGGTGATATCCGCCTTATTGACAATGGAACGGTTTTCGTCAGTTGCAAAAAGCAATTCACTACCCTTAACAAGTACAGTAATTTCCTTGTCATTACCGTTTTCATCGGTAATTGTTTTCTTAGTGGAAACCCTGTTGTACATCGGAAGATAGTAATTATCATCATCGGAATTAAGATTATTATTAGCCTCCACCTCAGCTCTGTTAACACCGATACCCAGTCTCTGGGCATCTTTATCGTACTTACCGTACACATAACCGAAAGTTCCACCCACACCGTAAGCATAATATTGAGCATTGGAATATGTCTCACCGGCTTCAGGTGTATCTTTATATATATTTCTTCTGGCATCATAATCCGAAACTGCCGGAGCCTCTTTAAAATCAGTGCCCGATCCTTTAATCATCGCCTCAACTTTCCCGGCAGTGCGAATTCTGTCGATAACCGTATTATTTTTAAGAACAACCGTTCCTGCAGCCATTCCCACACCACAGCCATATTTTTCGTTGAGGTATTTATCATTTGCTATATCCGCATCTGACATTCCGTAGGTCTTAGCTTCATCAGAATCATTAAGGTTAGCAAAAACCGTAGCTTTGACCTCACATTTATTATCAAAATATATCTCACGTATACTTCCTTCGTTACGCCCACATAATATTCCTACAGCCTCCAAACTGTCTGAATAAACAGCACGCTTAGTAGCTTCCGAAATACCTGCCGCCTCAGAAGTCTTTGAATAATCTTCATATGAGAGTGCGTTAAGTATTGCGTTGGCAATAATGAGACGTCTTATTTTCCCCTGATTAACACCTATGATACCAAGAGATTTGGCCATGTTAACCGGTTTGCCCGTAACATTGTCATTGGCAACCGAACCGCCAACATGTGCATAGCTTACGCCGCCGGAATTGCCTATAGTAAAATTACTGTATTGATTACCGTCACCATCTATGATACTGCTCACACCAAGCTTTGTAATCATAGGGAAATCAATCGGATCCTTGCTCATATCAACAGGATTATAGGCTATATCAGCCGATGAAGCGTTAAAGGTATCATAAATCACAGCGTCCTTCCAATCAATATCGCCGGTAAAGCCGTACGTAAATCCTTTATCTTCTGTAGCTGTATAATTCTCTGTATATCTGATATTGGCAAAATGTCTGTTGTTAACTATAAGATAAGCATTATCATCATTAAAATACTTGTTATCCTTATATTCCTTAACCTTTGAACCGAAAAGTGAATTCTCGGTATTAGACATCTTTGATGAACCGGAAGAATATACCCCTGCCATAGTAGGCTCAACAGAAACCTTTGCACAGATATTAACAGGGTTGGTTCCGATAAGACGAGTGATGCTATACCCTGATTTGTCAGTTCTACCGGTAAGCTTATCAATATCATCGAGAAGAGCCATACTCTGACCTGTCATAAGAGCATCTAAAACCAGTGAGAACTCTTCCTGATCTTTGCCGTTCTCGTCTTTATATTTTCTGAAACTTAAAATGAAAGGATAAGGTCCTAAATCATTTCCCAAAGCATCCGATACATTAAGCTCAACCCTTTTGGGAATATCATTATCTGTATTGCTGTATCCAAGTATTGACTTATCGAACGAAAGACTGCACAAAAGCTTCTGACTGTCACTTCCGGCAGGATTTCCCGAGCCGTTTTCGTTACCATCATCCGGAGCACCCAGCGGATCACCCATCATTTCAAGAAGACCTCCTGTGGAAATGATGGTTTTGGGATCCTCATAGATATCTACCTTATATTTGACAAATTCTTCTGCATTTTCATCATCACTGTTCATTGTGAGATATAATGTCTCTTTATTGTGAAGCATGCAATCCACCTTTAACTGTGGAAGATTCTCAAGCTTAACAACATTTACCTGATCAGCGCCGTAATATCCCACCTGGAAGCTTTCGCGAAATTCCGGTTTTCTTCTGTCCGCATTAATATAGAAATCTCCTCTTCCGACGCAGGATGCAGTGGCATCATATTGTATAGACTTAGACCATGCACTGTAAAATGCAGAGTATACCTTCTTAGCGGTAAGATCAAATTCAACAACTATGGATGCATTAAGTTGCTCAGAATCACTCACATAAGGTTCAAGCATATCAAACAGCGCTTTATTAGCTCCCGATGCATACTCACCCTGACTAACCGAAAGGTATCCGTATTCGTGTATCTCATCTTCATTATCAGGATTAGTCGGAATACCGTATGTAGCTTTATCAAGGCCGGTATCGCCCGTTTTCTTGGCAAATTTACCCATCTCGCCGTTCTTATTCAGTGAACTGATATACTCATCAAGAGTTCCGCGGCTTTCTGCAGCGGATAACGCTGACTGGGCAGCCATATATATCGTTCTGGCCTTCTCTTCACTGCTTATGTACTCATAATGGGCTATCCATCCTGTAACACCCCACACAGCAGTACCCATCATTACCGCCATGATAGTAAGTACCACTATCATCTCTACAAGAGTAAATCCTTTATTGTTTTTTCTTTTTGAGCCGTTATTCACAGCACCATACAAATGCTTCATAAAGCCACCACCTTATTCATATGCAAAACCAATCCAAGCAACTGTAACCTGATACTTATATAACCAATTCTGTCAATTGTCCGTAACAGTCCATATATCGCCATCTTCCGGTTTTATATGTTTATCGTAAGTTGCAGTAAATGATCCGTCAGTATATGTAAAATACTTAATGATATACATTTTATTCTCGGGATTACTGCTGTTAAATGCATTCTTCTCATAAACAATGGAGCATGAGCCGTCTGCAAATGAAACTCCTGAAATCTCTCTCATTCTTTCATCAGTCACTCTTGCTGCCGGCTCCACCAGATCATTATGTGCCTGTTCAGAAAGTGATTGTGCAGCAAGATAAATCTTCTTTGCATCATTTAACACCTCATTCTTCCTGACCTTGTCAATGTATCCCAGCAATGCCGGACCAATGGCAGCGGCAAGAATTGCAATTATTACCAAAACCACTATCAGTTCAACAAGGGTAAAACCACCTGTATCGCTTGCCAGATTCCCAAGCATCCCCTTCAATCCTTTAGATTTTTCGGTATCGGTGTAAACCCTGTTCGCATTACCACACTCTTCTATTGTATTCATTTGATTGATAATATTATCATGCATAAACGATCATCCATTCTACATAATATACTGATACACGTCAACAACTGATGTATGCGTTAAAAACCTGATTATCTATATTGTTTATCGGCATTCATAGTTGTAAAGATTATAGCATTATTATAACACAATGTAAATAAAAAACCCGAACGCAAGCCCGGGTTTTTACAAATTTATCCATTATTTAATTTCATATAATGATCAAATATGCCATTAACATATTTACAAATATACTATTCATTTTGAAACAGCTACTAGCGCCTGTATAAAGACCTCTTAATAAGCTCCAGAAATTCCCTGTTATCTCGTGTTCTAAGGAACAGTTTCAATATCTCTTCTACTTTTTCCTCTCCACGATTTGATGAGAATTCCCTAGTCATCGCATTTACCATCTCTTTCTCAACCGGAGTCAGCAACAGATCATCACGTCTTGTTCCGGACTTTGCTATATCTATTGCAGGGAATATTCTCCTCTC
>OMSZ01000385.1 GCA_900313855.1 uncultured Eubacteriales bacterium | reverse complement strand
TTTATGTTACACACTATAAAACAATTTTCCCTATACGATTTTACTTCGCCTTAACCTTCTTGATCGCAGAAGCTGCCGATTCAATCTCGCCATTTGCTTCATTCTTAACAACTGTCACCACCTTGTAATAATAAGTCTTTCCTTTTACGGCACTGTTATCAACAAATTTGGTGGTCTTTGCGTTAGCTGATACCCCAACTGAAATATAATTTCCGGTCTTTTTAGTCGAACGATATATTTTGTAGTAATCCGCTCCGGAAACCTTCTTCTTTATTGTTATGGTTACTTTTCCTTTAGATGCTTTAACACTCTTAATAACCGGTTTTTTTGCAGCCGTCTTAATTGAAAATACTGCCTTGCCAACCGTTTTAACGCCTACAGTAAATCCTGCCTCATCCTTAAAATTCATAACCGGAGCTGACACGCCATAAGCAGACTCTTTAAGCTGTGGGCCTTGTGTCATATTGTAGGCAGCCTTTGTCTCATTTAATGTCTTCCAGTAATCATCACTTAACTTAGGATCTACATTCGTACCCTTATAGTCATCAACATCCTCTGTTTTAGCAAAGAATGCTACAACATAATATGTATAGTTGACGCCTGCCTTAAGTGAGGATTCTCTCACATCACAATCCTTTACAATCGGATTAATGCTGTACTCCCAGACAGGTGTGGTCAGATCCTGTCCTTTATCATCCTTGGTCTTATATGTTTTCCTACTGTTACTGCCCCTGTAAATATCCCCGGCATAATCAAGTATTCCCGCAGCTGCATCTGCATCAGAAAATACCGACTTTGCGTAAGAATAATTCTGATAATGATAACTCATCTTATCGTTTAACTTCTGAGCTTTCTTAAGATAATTATCTGCGTCATAGCCTTCATTCTTCTTCTCGCTCTTGCTCTTTGCAATGTCATCATCAATTGCTTTGTTCCATGCTGCAACATCTACTGCTTTGGGCTCATTTTCTAATCCAACATAACTTACGACCTGTGTTCCTATCGGCGAATTAAAGACATCATCCTCAATATTATAAGAATATATTGAATCATATCCGCCAACATCCTTATTTTTTTCCAATGCACTTGTCTTTACACGATATATTTTATAATATGACGCACCGGATACAGGTGTCCAGCTTATCATAATACCGTTGGCAGCCTTCTTTGCCGTAACCTTGGAAACAACGCCCCTTGTATATATCGTTGTGACCTCGGTTGCTCTTCCAAACTGGGTATTTCCTTTATATGCCTTAATACGATAATGCGTAGCATTGATTACTTTATTGTTAGGATCAACTGTAGTAGCTGCTGCAAACTTGTATGATGTGGTCTTCTTTGCCAGCTTAATGATCTCTTTCCAATCCGGAATAGAAGTATACTTGATGTCTCCCTTTTCATTACATGCATATACATTACCGTTATCTATTACATATAAGTATCTCTTATCAGTGATACGATAGGTTGTCTTGTATGTTTTATCTGCCTGCAGAACCGACTCTGATGACCATGTCACATTATACAAACCCTTTTCATCCAAAGCATATTCGTATAATTCCTTACCCTCAAAGTCTTTATCATAAGGAATTGCTGTATCGTTAGAATTACCTTTATTGACTACAGCTATTATCTCATCTGTCTTCTTAGTCGCGTCGTCATATTTCATCATGGAAGCTGCTTCATAAGCAATATTTGTCGAAGAATCAATTACATAATGATAATATTTCTTCTTTGAAGTATTGTCCTCGCTGTAGATAACGCTGCCCTTCTTAGCCTCATAATTACCGTTTATGAAAGTGTAGAAGGTAACGTTGCTTTCACAAAGATATGGACTGTCCTTAGTACCTGCCACCTCTTTATCATATATATAATCCTTTTTCTCAACGATAAAGCCATCGGCACCGTAAACTTTATCCCATTGTAAGGTAACAGAGCCATCTTTATCAACTTTTGTAACAGTATTACGAAGACTTCCAAATGAAATATCTGCAACTGCTCTGTCCTCAACATACCTTTGATTATCTTTCTTGACCTTCTTGTTCTTTGAAAGGACTGCCCGCACATAATATGTGTAACTCCGATTAATTGTTACGGTTTTGTCGGTATACTTCTTCTTGCTCTTCTTAACAGTTGCTATAAGCTTCTTTGTAGAAAAGCTGTTCCTTTCGCCTCCGGATAATTCAGATGATAATGATGTCGTATCAACACGATATATTTCATACTTAGTAGCGCCATTGACCTTCTTCCATGTCAGATCAACCTTATTCTTGCTGTTAACCTTCGCTTTGAGTTTTAAACAACTACCTGCAGTTGTTGCATCTATTGAAGAGAACTTTCCATAGACAGTCTCTCCTTTGGTCTTATTACAATAATAGGGACGGACCTTATATGTATATGTTGTATTGGCATCTAACCCCTTATCTGTATATATATCAGAAGCTACCGTAGCAATCTTGATAAATTTTGTACCAACCTCGCGATATACCTCATAACCATCTGCAACTGCCGAATCCATACAAAGCTCGATCGAATTGGTTGTTACGACAGTACTTACAGTAGCCTCCATTGTCAC
>OMSZ01000082.1 GCA_900313855.1 uncultured Eubacteriales bacterium | reverse complement strand
TGGCTTCGGCAGTGATTCTTCCTGTAGATGTATTCAGTGATGTTGAGGTTAGTCAGGGAAAGGTGGTTTCGGAAGGAAGTAATCAGATCCTTCTTGCCTACGGAATGCCGGGACTGTTTGACAGTCTTAAGCTTGCTAAGGATACAAGGGAAAAGATTGAGGACAGCTTAAGCGATACCGTAACGATCAAGGCTAAGGTAAAGGATTTTGAACTTGCATCTATATATACGGTTGCAACATCTGATGAGCTTACTAATGTTGATCTTGGAAAAAACAACGATATGGATGATCTTGAGGATGCGCTTGACGAGTTAGAGGATGCGTCTGAAAAGCTTGTTTCGGGCAGTTCTGATCTTTCTGACGGAGTTAAGACATTAGAGGACAATTTCAAGGATTATGCAAGCGGAGTATCAAAGGTAAGCAGTGGAGCTTCGTCATTATCTGACGGAGCAGGAAAGCTTTCAACCGGAATTAAAAAATATACGGATGGAGTTACTTCGGTAACAGACGGTACAAAGGACTACGTTAAGGGTACGGGAAGTCTTGCATCGGGAGTTAAGGCTTATGTGGCAGGAGAGAAACAGGTTGCGGAAGGAGCTAAGAAGCTTTCCGAAGGAAGCAAGGGATTCCCTGATCAGTATACTGCATTTTCAACAGGTCTCAATGAATATGTTGCAGGTGTAGATAAGGCAGCGGCAGGCGCTGCAACATTAAGTGATGGTACTGCTCAGATTTCTGCCGGAGTAGAGCAGCTCGTTAATGAATCTAAGGCAGGAGCAGACCAGTTAGTTACAGGAGCAGAGGCACTTAAAGGCGGGGTTGACGGATTACAGAGCAATAGTGCATACTATAAGGGCGCTATCGATGCATTAAAGACAATTGACACAACGGGTATGGATGCAACAACAGCTGCAACTATAAAAGGTGCCATTAACGCATTGGAAACAGGTTATAATAATGAAACCGCAGGACTTACAACGATGAGTGCCGGAGCAGAAGGACTGCTTGCAGGTGTTAAGGGTATGCAGGCAAAACTTGCCTCAGATGATATTAAAGCATTGGTAGCCGGTGCCAAATCTGCAGCTTCCGGAGTTAAGGATTTAAGTACTGGACTTAATACGATGTCTTCAAACGGTAAGGGCAAAGAGCTTAAGGATGGAAGTACTGCAGTTGCTAACGGTATTACTTCGGTTGTGACGGGTATTGCAGATCTGTATAGCGGCATTAAGAAATTAAGTGAGAATAATGATGCTTTGGTAACCGGCGCCGAGACTCTTGAAAAGAGCGGTTCACTTCTTACAAGCGGAATAGGTCAGCTTACAGCTAATACAAAGACTTTGACAAGCTCTGCCTCTTTGCTTTCTAAAGGTGCTAAGTCATTATCGTCAGGCGCCGCAACGCTTGATACTGCTACAGGTAAGGTTACGGATGGTATCGGAAAGCTTTCCGAGGGTTCTGTAAAGCTTTCGGACGGAATGGGTGAATTTAAGACAAAGGGTACTGATAAGCTTAAGAACGAATATAATGATAAGGTTAAAACTGTATTAGACCGTCTGGATTCTCTTACAGGCAAAGCAGGAGAGTATAATTCATTCTCAGGTCTTGCTGACGGTATGGATGGAAAGGTTAAGTTCATATTCCAGACTGCTGAGATCAAGACAGAGGATTAATTGGGAATACACTAAGCCACAAGGCAGCATGATTAAATGTTTTATGGAACCGGACAGGTGTTTTGCCCGGTTCCGGATAAAGATATACGGATATATCAGGAGATGATATATATGGGTAAGGTTGAAGAAAATAAGAAAAAGAAAAAAGATGCGATCGTCAATTCGGCATTCACTTTGTTTATTGATCACGGCATAAAGGATACATCCATTGCGGATATTATGAAGAAGGCCGAGCTTGCAAAGGGAACATTTTATCTCTATTTCAAGGATAAATACGAGGTCAGGGATTATCTTGTAAGAAAAAAGGCGGCTCTGATATTCGAGAATGCCATAAATGCGCTTGAAAAGAGTGATGTTACGGAATTTGACGATAAGATCATATTCATAGTTGATAATATTTTAGATCAGTTGAATAATAATAAAATAATGTTAAAGTTTATATTTAAGAATTTAAGCTGGGGGATATTGAGACATTCCATTGAGAATATCTCTGTAAATGACGGAGAATCTGTAGCTGATTATATAGAAATGCTGGCAAAGAGCAGCGGTAAGAAGATCCGCAATCTTGAGATGCTGGTTTTCATGATCATTGAGCTGGTTAATTCAACTGCGCACTCTGTGATCCTTTATCAGCAGCCGGTTGAACTGCCGGAGCTTAAGAAGGAATTATATCCGCTGATAATAACGATGATCCATTCTTTTGAAGAGTAGAAAGCAAGCCCAAAGTTTACAAAATGTTCACATTATTTTTATAAAAAATTAATTTTGGATAGATGTAAATAATATTGGAAAATATTAGTATTTATGGTATACTGAATATGTTATTGTGAGGTTACAGATAACGTATTCAGTTTTTCTTTTAGAGAGGGATTTTATGGGGAAACGAATGAATATAGCTCTTTTCGTGGCTTTGCTTGAGAATGAGTTCTCACATGCGGTTTGCGAAGGGGCTTTTTTAGGGGCAAAAGAATTAGATGCTAATCTGTATATCATGCCGGCCGGGATCAAAGATGCAGTATATGATGATTTTGATTCTAACTGCTACAGGTATCAGTATAATACCTTGTACGCGTGCGCCGGATCTGACAGTTTCGATGCTATAATCATAGAATATGGCACCGTGACTTCTTTTCTTAATGATGAGCAGAAGATAGATTTTCTCAAGTCGCTTAATACGGATACGCCGATCATATTGATCGCAGGCGAAGAAGAAGGCTGTTCCAGTGTCAGTGTTAATAACAGAGCAGGACTTGAGCAGGCTATCCTTCATTTGATCGATAAGCATGAATGTAAGAATATCGGTTTCTTAAGTGGTCCTGTTGATACTAACCAGGATGCCAAAGAGCGTCTTGATGTATATAAGAAGACTATGGAAGCTAAGGGATTATATCCGGGAGATGACTGGATCGCTTATGGCAATTTCTCTGAATTCTGCGAGAAGGAAGTGGATGAGCTTATAGAGAGACATCCGGATATTGAGGCTATCGTATGCGCTAATGACCAGATGGCTATAGGTGTATATAACGTACTTGAGAAAAGAGGATTAAAGCCGGGTAAAGATGTATTAGTTACGGGCTTTGATAACAGTCCGGTTGCGTGGCTTTTAGAGCCTCATCTTACAACCGTCAAGGCGGATACCAAGGAATTGGCATATCGCGCAGTTATGGAGTGTGCCAAAGTAGTCAAAGAGAAGAAAACGGTTCATGAATTTGTTGATTCACAGCTTATAGTAAGTAATTCCTGCGGATGTGGTGATATTGCATCCGTTGATGAGGATGGCGCTTCTTTATACAAGGCGATCAGTGAGGAGGGTGTACCGGCTGTTGCAGACCGTATATTTGATAAATATTTCAGCTTCTTTTTTGAAAGTGAACGCACCTTGCAGATGAAAGGTATAGTTGAAGGCTTCTTTGAGTATTTCTTTGGACTTGTTGATGAGAAGGGTGTTCTTTCCATAGATTCTGAACAGTTCTATACATGGTATGAAGAGTTTTCAAAAACCTACACCGAGGGATATGTTGCGCTTAATCATTTTCTTTCACTTATATTTATAATGCGGGATTGTCTGGAAAAGAAGATTGATAGTGAAACAGATAAGATCCTTCTATACCGTATAATGACAACTGCTAACCAGAGGCTTATGAGTTCGATCATGAAGAAGAAGCTTGTGGCAGATGAGCAGAGTAAGATATTTGAAATTGTGCTTACCAATATTACAAGAGATATGATGCAGTTTTCACGGGATGAAAAGAGAAAGTTCAAGACTGTATTGGATAAATTCAGACGTATGGGCGCGCTGTCAGGTTATGTATTTACTTATGAGGAGGCTGTCAAACATACATATAATGATAGATGGATTCAGCCTGAGAGACTATTTGCAAAGGCGTATTATAAGGATGAGAATTCTTATCTTTATGAGGGAACAGAGTGTCCGGTCTCGTTTAAGGAGGTTTTTTCCGACAGATTCTTACCGACCGATCACAGATATGATATGCTCGTTACACCATTGTTTTCCGGAGAGGAACAGTATGGTTTAATGCTGCTAGAGGGTGATCTGGACAAATTCAGATATGCTTCCCAGCTTGCGTGTCAGATCAGTGTATCAATAGAGGTTTTGGATATCATCAAGAAGCAGAATGCGATCAAACAGGAATTAGAGAAGAATCTTGCTCAGACTGTTGCCAATAACAAGATATTAGATGAGATGAGCAGACAGGATCCGCTTACCGGAATATCCAACAGACGAGGTTTTCTTGACAGAGTCAAGACTATCATGGAAAGTGAGGTCTATAAAGGCAGGAAGGCTATTGCACTTTATGCTGATATGGATAATCTTAAGCTGGTTAATGATGAATTCGGTCATGATGAAGGTGATTATTCCTTAAAGACAATAGCTCGCGCGCTTGATGAATCATTTAGACAGTCAGATGTGATAGCGAGAATGGGTGGAGATGAATTTGCGGCGTTTGCACTATCTGCAGATGAGAATTTCAGCTTCACTATCAAGGATAGAATCAAAAAAGCTCTTGAGAGAATGAATAATTCAAGTGACAAGCCTTATCTTGTCAATATGAGTATAGGAACCTATGAATTTGTCATAGGCGAGGAGACTAACATAGATCAGATATTGAATAAGGCTGATGCGCAGCTTTATCAGGAGAAGAAGAATAAGAATAAGGTTATCTATAAGAGTATAAGCAAATAGCAGCGGTATCTGTACCGGCTTGATATAATAGAGCGAAAATGCTATACTTATGCTGTTAATATAATTCAAGGAGAGTATAAGATTATGGAACAATATAAGAAAGAATTTATCGAATTTATGATTGATTGTAACGTGCTTAAGTTCGGTGATTTTGTAACGAAAAGCGGAAGGAAGACACCATTCTTTGTTAATACGGGTTTTTACAGAACCGGAACTCAGTTAAGAAGACTGGGCGAATACTATGCGGAAGCTATTAATAATGAGTTTGGAACAGATTTTGATGTGTTGTTCGGACCTGCATATAAGGGTATTCCGCTTACGGTTGCGACTACTGTTGCCATAGCAGATATGTATGATGAGGACATCAGATATTGCTCTAACAGAAAAGAGATCAAGGATCACGGAGATAAAGGTATTCTTCTTGGCAGTCCGATTGAGGATGGTGATAAGGTTGTAATTATTGAGGATGTTACAACTGCCGGAACTTCTATTGAAGAAACACTTCCGATAATCAAGGCACAGGGTAATGTTGATGTGGTAGGAATGGTTGTTTCGGTCGACCGTATGGAGCGTGGACAGGGAAAGAAATCAGCCCTTTCGGAAATTGAGGAAAAGTATGGTTTCAAAACCACTTCGATCGTAACGATGAAAGAGGTTGTTGAACACCTTTATAATAAGCCGTATCGTGGAAAGGTTGTTATTGATGATACCTTGAAGAAAGCTATAGATGCATATTATGAGCAGTACGGAGCAGAATAATAATTTGATCGTATCATTTTGCGCAGGAAACTTTGATCTGACGTGCATGGTGTAGAAAAGCGTTGCAGGAGGAAATGAAGATGAGTGAAAAGATTTATAAGACCATGGGTAAAACAGGTGCATGGAGTATTGCATTTGGAGTTATTCTCATAGTTGTGGGATTGGCAGTAGGGATCATGCAGATAATCTATGGTGGAAAGCTTTTGATGGACAGAAAAGATATTACTTTTTAGTATATCAATTATCATGGATCATGATATTAAAGAAGAACCTGATTTCCATTGTGGGATGAAGGTTCTTTTTTTATCATATCAGGGTGATTGTTTTAGGATATTTGGTTAGATTTTTATAAGTTTAGACTTTTATTATGCAGTAAAATGTGGTATATTATCTGATGTTAGGTAGTTTTCAAAACTATATCAAGAGAATCGTATAGGAGATTGTATTATGTCATATCAGATTATTACGGATAGTTCGTGTGATATCCCGGAAAAGATAGTTAAGGAAAAGGGTCTTTTTGTTGTACCGTTTTATGTATCATTTGATAATCACAATTATTATAAGGAGAATATAGATATCGAAGTGAGGGAATTCTATCGGAAGATGGTTGATAATCCGGATGTGTTCCCTAAGACTTCGCTGCCGTCTGTTGATGATTATATCGGGGCGTTTACCCCATTTATCAAAGAAGGTAAGGATATAATTTGTATCTGTATTACAACTAAATTCTCAGGTTCTTATAATTCCGCATCTTCAGCAAAGGATGTTTTGTTAGAGGAATATCCTGATTCCAATATTACGGTAATCGATGCAACCGTCAATACTGTGCTTCAGGGTATATTGGTATTAGAGGCGGTAAGAATGCAGGAAAACGGGCTTTCCTATGAGGAGGTTGTTGAGAATGTTGAGCGCATCAAAACAACAGGAAGGATCATTTTTACTGTAGGTAGTATGGATTATCTGATCCATGGAGGCCGGGTAGGCAAGGTTATGAAGGTTGCGGTCAATGCGCTTAAGATACGTCCGATGATAATTTTAAAGGAAGGCGAGATCTTTCCTTTTGGAGTTGCAAGAAGCAGAAAGAAATCCATTCAGAAGATATTAGAAAAGACCAGATCACATTTTATGGAAGTTGGAGAATCCCCTGATGATTATGAGATAGTAATAGGTTACGGCTATGACTATGAAGAGGCTGTAGAATTTAGAAAAGAGCTTATTGAGTCCTTATCAGAATATTCATCAAAGACAGATATTGGAATTTTCCAGATAGGGGCAATGATCGGTGTGCACACCGGTCCGTACCCATTAGGCATAGGTTTAGTGAAAAAATACGATAAGTGAAAAAGTACTCATTGTTAAGTTGCACAATTTGGCAATATCCGTAGTGTGAAAAATGCAGAAATTCAATTTTTAATAAAAATCGACTTACAAAAACGATGAAAATTTGCTATTATATAGGGGTGAAAAGAGTAGAAATGGCTGATTAAGAAAGAGAGGAGTAACATGTTCAAAGTCGGAGAATATGTCGTTAATGGTACTAACGGCGTATGTAAGGTCGAGAAGATTGGAAAGATGGAACTTAGTGGCGTGGAAAGCGACAAACAATACTACACTTTGTTACCGCTTTACACAAAGGGCAGTCGAGTTTTTACCCCGGTGGACAACAAGAAAGTCGTGTTACGTTCTGTAATCAGCAAGCAGGAAGCCTGCAATCTGATTGATGAGATGAAAGAGATCGAAGAGATTGTCGTTACAGACGACAAGAAACGGGAATTAGCTTATCGTGAAGCTATCAAGTCCTGTGACTGCCGGGAATTTATCCGTATTATCAACACAGTCCTTAAGAGAAGAGAGGAGCGCTTAGCAGCAGGAAAGAAGATGTCAGCATGTGACGAGCGCTATTTTAAACAGGCGAAGGACAACCTTTATGGGGAGTTCGCAGTAAGCTTAAAGCTTGCTAAGGAAGAGGTTGAGGATTATGTTGAACGCAGAATGGCACTTAAAGATATGGCCTCTGCATCATGACTGTCGAATTAAAAGTATTTAATCGAAAGAACCGGTTTGATGAAAACCGGTTCTTTTGACTTTATAAGGAATATGTTATAATATGTTACTGTTGTATATAAGCAGTAGAGCGAAATGAGGATATATATGAGCAGAAAAAGACGTCGTAATAAGCATGATAAATATGGAATTTATGAGATACCGAATTATACGGCATCGACCAAAAAGAAAAAGAAGAAAAAGAAAGCAACTGTCGGTGGAGTTATTAAACTGTTATTTTTAATACTGTCATTGATGGTGCTTGCGTATATCGTAGCATATTGTGTTAAGTACAGTATGAAGGATGAGGCTATGACACTATACCTTTCCGGTGATTATCAGGGCGCTGTAGAGCTCTTTGATGAAGCATTAAAGCCACAGTTACCGTTACTTAATGATTTTGATAATGATGTACGATTCTATATGGCAGATTGTTATGTCAGTCTCAAAGAGTATGGACAGGCATGTCATCAGTATAATATGATCGGGTTCTGGTCTGATGGCAATAATGAGAAAGCAAAGTATTATAGAAATATAGCATACGGACTTTTATTATATTCGTGGAAGGACTACAAACAGGCTTTACCGCTATTACAGTCTGCCTATGAGGATGGATATGCTGATCTTGTCTTGTATGTGGGAAGCTGTTATGGACAGGTGGGTGACCTTGATAATATGCAGCTTTATTATAACGTTTTTTTGCAGAAGCATGAAATGAACAGCTTCATGTATGCGCAGTATGCCGCTATTGCACTTGATGAAGGAGACCTTGATAAGGCGATAGAATATATAGAGGCCGGCAAGAAATTAGAGGATCAGTCGGGAATTAAAGAACTGCTTTTTGATGAGGTTGTTTATTATGAGAAAATGAACGATTATAATACTGCCTTTGAAAAAGTGGATGAGTTTATGAAACAATATCCTAATGACATAGATGGAAAGAATGAATATGATCTTTTATATACCAGGCAGACAGTAAATTCAAAATAATGTTAAAGTTTTGGTTGAAAATGGTCGAAATATATAGTATTATGTAACTATGTTATGTCAATTTTTTATGTTTATTACTCGGATGGAGATGTTCCGCTTCATAGATAATCATAGGAGAAAGCGGGTCTTTTAATTAATAGGAGTAAAGGATGAATAGTATTTCGATTAATCTCAAGAGAAGACTTTATATAGTAATGTTAATGCTTGCTGCATTGACGGTTGCTTTTGGTGGTGTGAATTCACATGCAGCAGTTTCCTGCAAATCTGTTATTTCTTATCCCGGAACTACAAAAGCTAATGTTAATATGAGAAAGAAAGCAGGTACTAATTACAAAAGCTATGGAATGGTTTTAAAGGGAACTGAGGTGACTATTCTCGGATATGTAAAAAATGGTGGAGTGAAGTGGTATAAGTGTAAAGCATTGCTTGAGAACGGAAGCAAAAAGACAGGATATATCAGTTCACTTTATGTAAAAAAAGCATCGAAACCAAAGGGCGTAGTGAACGGAAAGGTTTCTTCCACTTTATGTGTGAGGAAGAAAGCAAAAAAGAATGCAAAGTCACTTCTAAAGATTCCAAAACAGACTGAGACTACCATTTTAAGCATTACAAAAACTGCGGGACAGTATTGGTATAAGGTTAATGTTTCTTACAGTGGGAAAAACAAGACCGGATATGTTCTTGGCAATTATATAGATGTTGATTTCCCTGAAAAGGCTAAGAAGACAGAGGAAGCCAAAGAGGCTTTTGTTAATGACAAGATCACTTCGTTTTTGAATGTCAGGAAAGAGGCATCGACAACGAGTGGTGTTGTGGCAAAGCTTCCAAAAGGAACTGTGGTTCTTGTTACCGGCAGCTCCGGTAACTGGTATAAGATAAGTACAACATATGATTCTAAGGATATAAAGGGATATGTTGCTAAGGAATATATAACATTTGGTAAGCCGGAAGAGGCTGCTGATAATAAAAAGGATAACAATGTTCCGGTTACTGACGAGGATTTCGATACTCAGTTAGCTGCATTTCCTGATAGCTACAAAGAGGCAATCAAAGCGCTTAGGGCAAGCTATCCTAATTGGAACTTTGTTGCGGTAAATACAGGACTTGATTGGAATACAGCGGTGGCAAACGAAAGTGTTGTCGGTAGAAATCTTATTCAGAGTAATTATCCTAAGGGAGTGGCAAGCCTTGCACCGCTTTGTTATCTGTCAACGGCAGAGGGTGCTTATGACAGTACGAAGAAGAAATATACTGTATTTGACGGATATAACTGGTATAGCGCGGCACCGGAAGTTATAGCTTATTACATGGATCCGAGGAATTTCTTAAATGATACTGATATATTCCAGTTTGAAGCGTTAGCTTATGACGAATCGCAGAGCAGTACTGTTGTAGAGAGTATATTAAAGGATACTTTTATGAGTGGCGATTATAGTGTTATAGATCCGGCAACAGGACAAGCTGTGACAGGAAGTTATGTTCAGGCATTTATGGAGGCCGGTAAAGCTTCAGGGGCAAATCCGTATTTCCTTGCTGCAAGATGTAAGCAGGAGGTCGGAGCAAAGGGTTCAATAGCAACAAGTGGAACATATGAAGGTTATGAGGGCATATATAATTATTATAATATAGGTGCTTCGGATGGCTCTAATGCAGTTGTGAAGGGACTCCTTTGGGCTAAAGGAGGACAGGCAGGAGCAACTACATATAACAGACCTTGGACAACACCATATAAGTCAATAATCGGAGGAGCTTCATATATAGCACAGAACTATATAGCCAAGGGGCAGAATACATTGTATTTCCAGAAGTTTAATGTTCATCCTATTGATGCAAAGCAGACATATTCACATCAATATATGACAAATGTTCAGGCGCCATGGGCGGAGGGAAGAACTACAAGGGCGGCATATAACGCTTTGGGAATATTGTCTGATACCATGGTATTCTATATACCGGTTTATAATAATATGCCGGAGACTATAAGCGCATTACCTGTGGCTGAATAGAAAAAATTAATGATTTATATAAAAAAGAATCAGGAGATTAGAATATATCTCCTGATTCTTTTTTATATAATAATGATAATGCGAAAACTAACAATTAAAGATTTGTTAAGTATTAAGCATAAACACTAAATAGTAAGCTTGTATTTATAACATGCTTTTTAAGTCATCTGTATCAAACGTATAGCTTTTGTTGCAGAAATGACATTCTACCCGGATGGGTTCTCCGTCTGCGATCATTTCCTCGATATCCTTTTTGCCTATGCTCATTACCGCCTTATAGACACGCTCTTTGGAACAATCACAGTGGTAGGCAGGTGTGACTTCTGTCGTGTAATTGACATCGTAACCGTCAAACAACTGCTGCATCATCTGTTTTGGAGTCATTCCCTTATCCATTAATGATGTTATCGATGAGTAGCCTTTAAGTCTGGTCTCGAGATCGGATATGATACGTTCTTCTGCAAAAGGCATAAGTTGAATGATGAATCCTCCCGCATGCTTGACGGTATTATTCTTTTCCATCAGAACGCCTAAGGCTACTGACGTAGGAATCTGTTCACTTGCAGCAAAGTAGTAAGTCAGATCCTCTGCAATCTCGCCTGTTACTAAGTCGGACTGACCGACATATGGTTCTTTTAAGCCGATATCCTTGATCACTGATATAATTCCTGAACCTAATGCACCGCCGACATCTAATTTCCCTTTAGGACTGGCGGGAAGCATTACATCAGGATTATTGGCATATCCCTTGACCTGGGCTTTTGCATTGGCCGTAACGGTAAGTCCTTTGATAGGACCTGAACATTGGATCTGTATTGTAAGAATGTCACTATCGTTTTTGCACATGCTGCCCATAATTGAACCGGCAGTAAGCAGCCGGCCTAAAGCAGCGGTCGCTACAGGACTTGTGTTATGAAGCTGTCTTGCCGTTTCACACAAACTCTTAGTATATGCACAAAAAAATCTGACTTGATTATCGGCAGCCATGCCTTGTATCAGAATATCGTTCATTTTCGGGTTCTCCATATCAGAAATCTAACTTGTCCTGTTCTTCTAAAACATCAGGGTCCTCAGATGTATCTGAAAGACCTTCGTTCTCGTATCCCGTTACTTCGTTTTCTTTTTTGATGTCGATGGTAGGAATAGAATCAGATGCAGAATTATCATCTTCAAAAGTATTATCCTCTTTGGCTGCGGGTGTGAGAGAAGTGTATTCTCTGCTGCCTGCCGAGGTTGAATCACCGTTGTCATCAAAATCATCATCAAAGTCATCATCGTCCCAATCATCGTCAAAGATGAAATCATCATTGTTCATTTTTGATTTAACGGAATCATATAAATCATTTGCTTTGTCAGAAGCTTTTTTGAATGTTTCGCTTTCCTTGATCTTATCACGAAATACATAGCAGACTCCCCCGATAGCTGCTACTGCGGTCGTAAAAGCAATTAATTTGCCAAGTGCTCCATGTTTTTTTGCCATAATACCTGTTCTCCTTTACTTTTTGTATAGATGCTCCATATTTAGCAAGTGTGAATATGTCGTTTGCACTATTACACTTATATTATGAAGGTCTACAAAACAACTGCCACAGGCAATTGTTAAGTGTTTTTAGTATAATACCTGAGATTTGAAAAAGCAATCCCTTTGTTAAAAGTATACAATGTCAGTATGTGAAAATAACCGAAAATGATTTAAATAATTGTTGTAAATGTCGGTTCGTTGTGATATTATATGAATTATCTAGGTGAAGTTTATCAAATTTCACACAAGTTGACATTTTTACGTGTGTGTGGTGTTTGTGACTTCACAAAAGTAACTGATAAAAGGAGGCGTTACAATGCAGAATTTACCGGCAAATGTTACTCGTGGAAATGATACTAATATTATTTCTATTGCTGCATCCTCTAATAAGGGAATGTTGATTCGCTTTTTGAATGAGCAGGTGGAAGAGGGTTTTTACGCATTAGTAATTGATTATCTGAAGGATCATAATTTCGATCTTTCAACAATGCTTGTGGATGATGATGTGAAAGCACAGTGCACAAAGCTTTATGAACTCGGAGAGTTTGTTGATGAGAATATCAAGAAACCAGGGAAATATGAGATTGAGGAATGGATTGAGCCATTGTTCAAATTTGTTTATGGGGATATTGACCCGTCAGACACAGATGCGATCATCAATACAACAGGTATTTACAGATATAGTATATGGCTTATCTATCTGTATCAGTTAGATTGTTTTGGAGAGGCTATGCGTCTTATCGGAGAACGTGTGGCTCCGTTACTTATCAATACATGTTATCAGATAGCGGATGCAGACGACAGACCGTCTACATATGATAAGGCTGTTATGGGATATATGGATCTTATCAATGTTGTTATGGAGATGGATCTTCCTCCTTCAGCTTCTAATTCCGAGGCATATCTCAATAATCTGGAAGTTCTTTATGATTATTTCGTTGAGGATACACATGTAGGTAATGATTATAAGATTCAGTTCTCAATGGGATTGTTTAACTCATATATCAGAAAGAAGGATTATGACAAAGCATTTGAATTCTATGGTTTAAATGCTGAGTTTATTCCTGTTGATAATATGAAGGTGTATGAGAAATTCAAGGAGCTTATCAGAAACTGTAACAGTACACAGTATACTAACGTTCTTAGCAGAACAGTTATTTCCGCTATATCTAAGCAGGATATTTATAATAAGAGAATTGACACTCTTTTGGTTGAGGTATCTGCATTTGTTAAGAAGGTATACAAGTATATTGAGGATGAGCCTAATATGAAGAAGAATCTTCAGATTTTAGGTTCCGGTACATCGCTTAGTGATAAGAGTAATGTATTTGAAGGATTATATGAGTATAACCTCGTGTTCTATGAGTGTGGTATCAAGCAGCTGGTTAACCAGGATCTTTCTACACGTTCATGGGAAGAGAAATATGAGATATTGGATCTTCTTTACACAACGCTTAATGTTTTATTCGACGGATATAACGTATATGAGATCTCTAATAAGATCGAGCATCAGTATGTTGAGCTTAACTGGATAGGCAATTATGTTAATGCTAATCCTTCGTTGCTTAAGATGTTCTTCAGTGTTAAGGAGAAGATCAAAGCATTTAAGGTTCGTAAGAATACCATTATCGAGAAGAGTAAGACCAATTATGAGATCAAGCAGCTTCTTGAAGACAGACAGAAGCATCTTGTATTCTTAGCAGCTGATGATATGGTACGCAATGGACTTAACAGCAGGGATAAGCATATCTTAAGTTCAGATTTCAATATGGAACATGCAAGAAGAATGTTCCATGATACATATAATAGGATAAATCTTCCGTCACGTTACGATTCAGGCAAACCGGAGCAGACATCTATGCCGAAGTTTGGATTTGGCAAGTCTGCACAGCCGGCAACAAGCTCTGATCTTAATCAGATGTTTAATCATTCCGGAATTGAAGAAATGCTTTGCAAATCTGAATGGTTATGGAATCAATATAAGCAAAAGGGTAAAGAGAAGCAGACGGAAGAGGAATGCACTTACAGTGTAGCATGTCTTGTTCGTGTTGTTGAACAGCTTATTGTAAGAAACGGTGATCAGATCGCACCTGAAGCTAAGCCTAATAAGAAGGTTATCATAACAAAGACAGGTAAGGTTATCGAGCTTTCAGATGAATCTGATGATAAGCCGGTTAACGGCGGTAATGAAGGTCCTACGGTTATTGAGCATATTAATAACATAGAAGCCAATCTTAAGGACCGAAGACCTGAGAATGTAGAGTATGTTAAGAATTACATCGAAGACTGGGTTGAAATACTAATGCAGAATAAGTTTGACAAGGATTCATTGCTTTCAATCTTCGATGCAGAGGAGATAAGAAACAGAACTTTACAGACTATTAAGAAGCTTAATCATGATATGGTTACGTTGTGATTATTTGTTTTGAATCGGGAAGGCTCTTATGAGCTTTCCTGTACTGTATAAGGGAGGAACCATAATGAAGAATAAGGGATTTTCATTGGTGGAATTGATAATTGTTATAGCTATTATGGCTATACTTGCAGGTGCATTGGCACCGGCACTTATTAAGTATATTAATAAGGCAAGGTTAAGTACTGATATTGATACTGGGTCAGAAATTGCAAGAACTATTGTTGCGGCTGTAACTAATGAGGCTGCATATGAAGCTGCTAAGGATCATAATACACCGTATAATGTTAATGATATGGATGATCCTGATTTTGCGAATGAAGTTTATAAAGCTTTGGGCAAATCAACATTTGTTGGCAGATCAAAAAAGGATGCTAACGGTGATCCTTTAACAGATCAGAATTTTTATTATACATTGGACTATTCTAAAAACAAAGTACAGGTATACTATGGTGGTACTGATGCGGATCATATGGTATATCCTACACTAGGCAGTAAGCTGGAAATGAAATAGGCAGGTATTGATGTATCCGGATAATTATAGTAATAAAAGTGCTTGACATGAATATATATGTATGGTAATATAGTCAAGTCGTTTGACAAGACATACAAGCAGAGTATCCACTCTCACCTTAGCGCGTAAGGCGTCTCGGGTTTTATATTAGAGAATGAACCTAATATCATTTGTAGAGTATCTATGAGATTGAAAGGGTTTTCTAATAAGGTGGATAGTTATGCTATTCACCTTTTTATTTCTTTATAGGAAACATATTTTATATTTTGATTTGGGTAGGAGGTACAAGACCATTAGCGAGTTAATGATCAATGAACAGATTCGTGACAAGGAGATCCGTTTGATAGGATCTGATGGAGAGCAGTTGGGTATTATGTCTGCAAAGGACGCAATGAAGTTGGCAAGAGAAGCAGAGTTAGATCTTGTTAAGATTGCTCCGACAGCCAAGCCGCCGGTATGTAAGATTATCGATTACGGCAAATACCGTTATGAGCTTGCCAGAAAAGAGAAGGAAGCTAAGAAGAAACAGAAAGTTATGGATATCAAAGAGGTCAGATTGTCACCGAACATTGATACCAATGACCTTAACACTAAGGTGAACCAAGCCAGAAAGTTCCTGTCTAAGGGAGACAAGGTCAAAGTTACTTTGAGATTCCGCGGACGAGAGCTTGCCCATGTTAATCACACAAAGGGAATACTTGATGATTTTGCAGGGCAGCTTGAGGATGTTGCAGCAATTGATAAGCCTGCAAAGTTCGAGGGAAGAAGTATGATAATGTTCTTATCACCGAAGAAGTGATAGAACAAAGTGAAATTGTTATATGCCGGATGCCTTATTACAGGGTCATTCTGATTATATAAGAATACAGATATTTAAGGAGGAAACAGTAATGCCAAAATTAAAGACAAAAAGAGCAGCAGCTAAGCGTTTTAAGAAGACAGGAAGCGGTAGTCTTAAGAGAAACAAAGCCTACAAGAGCCACATCCTGACAAAGAAGACAACTAAGAGAAAAAGAGGACTTAGAAAAGCAACAATGATGGACAAGACAAACGAGA
>OMSZ01000388.1 GCA_900313855.1 uncultured Eubacteriales bacterium | reverse complement strand
TGTCCTCCTCTCATGTGAGAGGATAGTATACCACATCAGGACATTTTCCGTTGTGGTTTAATAGGACATTATCATAAATGGTTTATAGTTTATAACAAAAAATATAAAAAACTGTTGACAAATGAAATGATGAGTAATATAATCTCCTTAATTCCTACTTAACATATAGGATATAGGATAAAGAGTAGTTAAGCTGGGAGATCACATATCTGTAAAAAGATATAATTTAGTAAATGGGAGATTAAAGGAGGAAATTATTATGAGTCAGATCAAAGAAAGTTCATTGGAATTAATTGGAGGTACACCTATACTTAAGCTTAACCGCTATTCAGAAAAGGCAGGTATCAAAGACGCTACAATTCTTGCTAAGTTAGAGTATCTTAATCCGGCAGGATCAGTTAAGGATCGTATTGCACTTGCAATGATAGAGGATGCAGAGAAAAAAGGAGCATTAAAGCCGGGAGCAACAATCATAGAGCCGACATCAGGTAATACGGGTATCGGTCTTGCAGCAGTTGCAGCAGCAAAAGGATATCATGCGATACTTACACTTCCTGATACAATGAGTGTTGAGCGTCGTAATCTTCTTAAGGCTTATGGCGCAGAGCTTGTTCTTACAGAAGGTGCCAAAGGAATGAAGGGTGCCATCGCAAAGGCAGAGGAGCTTTCTAAGGAGATTGAAGGTTCCATTATACTTGGACAGTTTGTTAATCCTGCTAATCCTGAGGTTCACAGGAATACTACCGGTCCTGAGATCTGGGAGCAGACAGATGGAAAGGTAGATATATTCGTAGCCGGTGTAGGTACAGGTGGTACAATTACCGGAGTTGGCGAATACTTAAAGTCAAAGAATCCTGATATCAAGATTGTTGCGGTTGAGCCCGCATCAAGCCCTGTGCTTTCAAAGGGTACAGCAGGACCTCATAAGATTCAGGGTATCGGCGCAGGTTTTGTTCCTGATACTCTTAATACAAAGGTATATGATGAGGTTATCGCAATAGTTAATGAGGATGCATTTGCGGAAGGTAAGGACTTTGCTGTAAGTGAAGGAATACTTGTAGGTATTTCATCAGGAGCAGCCCTGAAGGCGGCTTCAATACTTGCAGCACGTCCTGAGAATAAGGGTAAGACGATCGTTGCTTTACTTCCGGATTCAGGTGATAGATATCTTTCAACTGCATTATTTGCAAACTAAAGAATAGTATTTGAGACAGTGTCTGATATTCATTATCAGGCACTGTTTTTTCGTTGTTATTGAATTAAGTATAAAATATGTTATACTTTTATAAAAAAAACGAAAGGAAATGAAAACACACATGAAAAAAAGAACCGTTTTATTAACTTTTGCAGCATGTATAATGGCATTTTCAATGACTGCCTGTGGTACAGAAAAAACAACATTTAAGCTTGATGAAAGTGAAATGCCGACAGTTGAGGATATAAATTCGGATATTGATGTTTCCAGTCTGCAGAATGCGGCAGAATCCATCAAGAATCTTGATCTTGGTAAGGATTCAGGTAATGACAGTGCTAAGGCAGATACCGAAACAACTACCGAAGCAGCCAAAGAGGACAGCACACGGTCAGGACAAGCGCAGGATGAACCCGAAGGAGAAAGAACAGTATATAGTTTTACTGATGTCACCAGAACCGATAAAGGTCTTTATCTGGTAGCAAACGGCGGGATGAACGGATCGACGGTTCTTTTTGGCGACAAGGACTTAAATGGGTTCCTTGACTATGTTGATAACACTGTTTTGGAAGAGGGACGCACCATCAACAGGGAATTATTCTATGATATTCTTGCATTTATGCTTGTGGATGATAAGCTTTCCGCTAATGAAGAAAGCAGGGAAAAGCATTTGATGATGGCACTTGCTGTGGCAAACAATTTCCATAATGTAGAAATACATATCAAGAGCTGTATTATAGATGAAAATAATACGGCAGATTACCATTATAACCTCACTGCTTATGGTGCAGATGATACCTGGCTTGCAAACTATCAGGATCGTAAATTCTATATGAACGACGGTGCTACGGAGTATGTTAGCGAGATGTTCAAAGATGAATATCTGGCTGTATGGCTGATGGCTATTGAAGATTACTATGGCATAAGGATCAGGTAGAAAATTATAATTTCTAAGATAATATAAATGCGTAAAAACTCATTATCTAATGGTCAGATAATGAGTTTTTTAATGGTAATTGGAAAATATTCCTTGAATGCCCTATATCCCTATGGTATAGTAGGAATATAGGTTGATATAAGCGGTTGTCTTTGGCAATTACTAATGTTAACAGACATTATTGTTATGGATCTGATTGGGAGGAATGAGGATGAAGGTTTCAACGAGGGGAAGATATGCTATCAGGGTAATGCTGGATTTGGCTGAGCGTGATCAGAGTGAATATATACCGCTTACTGACATAGCAGGAAGACAGGAAATTTCAGAAAAGTACCTTGAAGCGATAGTATCAATGCTGGTTAAGGCAGGGCTGCTTACAGCTCTTCGCGGGAAGAAGGGTGGTTATCGTTTGACGAGAACTCCTGACCAGTATACATTAAAGGATATTTTACAGATAACAGAAGGAGCATTTGCTCCGGTTTCATGCTTGGAGAATGATATCAATACCTGCGAGAGAGCAGCGGAGTGTAAGACACTTAAGGTATGGACGGATTTTCAGAAGCTGGTCAATGATTATTTTGACGGAATAACCCTTGCCGATCTTATGGGTGAGGAAGGCTGTCTGGATTATTCAATATAGAAACAGCCTTTATGGTGACTATTTCGCCATAGGCAAAAGCTATAACAGCTCATAGCATTTACATATTAGACAGGTGGGAAAATGTGTGCTACTATTTCCTTGTAAACAGGTAGGAATTAAATGATTCCCGATGTTATGCTTTTGACGTGTCAGGATAATGAGAATAATAAGGTAAACACGTACAGAAGACCAGGATAATAAAAGATTAGCAGACAATATAGAGAGGGATCTGCGGAAAGAGGTGTGTTATGAGCAAGAAACCAATATCAGAAAGAAATCTTAAGTTTGAAACATTACAGTTGCATGTAGGACAGGAGAATCCGGATTCGGTAACCGATGCCAGAGCAGTACCGATATATCAGACATCTTCTTATGTTTTTCACAATAGTGATCATGCAGAGGCAAGATTTGCATTAAAGGATGCCGGTAACATTTATGGTCGTCTTACCAATCCTACACAGGAGGTTTTTGAAAGACGTGTGGCAGCTCTTGAGGGAGGAGTTGCAGCATTGGCGGTTGCTTCCGGCGCGGCAGCGGTTACATACGCATTTCAGACGGTTGCACATGTCGGTGATAATATAGTGTCTGCCAAGAATATATATGGCGGAACCTACAATTATCTGGCACATACATTTGAAGATTATGGGGTTAAGACTACATTTGTTGACCCTTATAACTATGAGGAGAGCGAAGGTGCGATCAAGGATAATACAAAGGCCTTGTATGTCGAGACCTTAGGTAATCCTAACGGTGAGGTTGTTGATATAGAAAAATGGGCTGAAATCGCTCACAAACACGGACTTCCGCTCATTGTCGATAATACATTTGCCACACCTTTTTTGGTTCGTCCTTTCGAGTGGGGCGCTGATATAGTTGTTCATTCCGCAACGAAATTCATCGGCGGACACGGAACATCTATCGGAGGAATCATTGTTGACAGTGGAAAATTTGACTGGGCTTCTTCTGATAAATGGCCATGGCTTACAGAGCCTAACGAGTCTTATCATGGTGTAAGCTTTGCAAGAGATACGGCTCCGGCAGCATTTGTTACATACATACGTGCGATATTACTCCGCGATACAGGAGCGAGCCTTTCACCGATAAATGCATGGTTCTTCCTTCAGGGATTAGAGACCTTGTCATTGCGTGTTGAACGCCATTCGTTTAATGCGGGTAAGGTTGTTGAGTATCTTTCAAAGCATCCACAGGTAGAATCTGTGTCACATCCTGCTGTATCAACTGATCCGGTTCAGCAGGCGCTTTATAAGAAATACTTCCCGAACGGCGGTGGATCTATATTTACATTTAATATCAAGGGTGACGCAAGAAAGGCAAAGGATTTCATTGATAATCTTGAACTGTTTTCACTGCTTGCAAATGTAGCTGATGTGAAATCACTTGCGATTCATCCGGCTTCAACCACACATTCTGAGTGTAATGAAGCTGAGCTTGCAGATCAGGGAATAGCTCAGAATACAGTCCGCCTTTCAATCGGTGTTGAGAATATTGATGATATCATAGAGGATATTGACGAAGCATTTGGAGCGGTTCTTAGTTGATGAAGGAACGGAGTGACTGAAGAGACTGTAGAACCGCCCATGTGATAGCTGTCCAAGAATGCGAGCGAAGCGAAGCATGATTGGAAACAGCGAACCACTCAGAGCGGTTCTTAGTCGATGAGGGAACGAAGTGACTGATTTGGTGAAAACGAGCCGTAAGGCGATAAATGAAGCATTCTGTAATTTGCAGGATGCTTCATTTTGATTGTTGAATGTAGGGGTGAGCAATGGTAAAATAGCTTTGTTATTTGACATATTATTATATGGAGGAGCTTTCGTACTATGAGAAATCCCGAGCTTACTACCCTGTGCTATATTGAGAAGGATAACAGGTATCTTATGCTGCACAGGATCAAGAAGGAAAAAGATATCAATAAGGATAAATATATAGGCGTCGGCGGGCACTTTGAATATGGTGAAAGTCCTGATGAATGTCTGATGCGTGAGGTACTTGAGGAAACGGGGCTTAAGCTTACAAGCTATAGAGCGCGAGGCATTGTCACCTTTATTTATGGCGATGAGGTTGTGGAATACATGCATTTATATACCGCAGATGGCTTTGAGGGTACTATATCTGATTGTGACGAGGGAGAGCTGGTCTGGGTTGAGAAGGATAAGGTATGTGAGCTTAAAATCTGGGATGGTGACAAAATATTTTTCGGGCTGCTTGCAGAGGATAGACCATTCTTTTCCCTAAAGCTTGTGTATTCCCTTAATGATGAGTTGATAGAGGTCAGATTAGACGGTAAGGATATAACTGTGTAGATTAATATATTATAGTTTTTAGTCTGGTTTTTTTTAGATAAAATCGCCTTATTATTTAATAAATGTTTTGATATTAGTATGAATTTGTGGTACTCTGTTACTATGTGTTTGATAAAGAAAACATATACAAAAGTAAGTGGATAATTACTTATGGATTTTGTCTGACCGCGATAGTAAATCAAGGCAAAGTCTACGTGAAAATAATACAAAGACATAGCTTACGTATAGAAGCTGTCAATGTGGAAAATGGAGGAATATATGATGAGTGAGATACCTTACAAGATTTACCTTGAAGAAAAGGAGATGCCGGATAAATGGTACAATGTACGCGCGGATATGAAGAAGAAGCCTGCGCCGATATTAAATCCGGGAACATTAAAGCCGGTGACGTTAGAGGAGCTTTCGGGAATATTCTGTGAAGAGCTTGCGCGTCAGGAGCTTGATGATACAACACAGTTTTTTGAAATTCCTGAGGAGATCAGAAGCTTTTATAAGATGTATCGTCCGTCACCTTTGGTTCGTGCATATTGTCTTGAAAAGAAATTAGGTACGCCCGCACACATATATTATAAGTTTGAGGGTAATAATACATCAGGAAGCCATAAGCTTAATTCTGCGATTGCACAGGCTTATTATGCTAAGAAGCAGGGACTTAAGGGCGTAACGACTGAGACAGGTGCAGGTCAGTGGGGAACCGCTCTTTCTATGGCGTGTTCGTATTTTGATCTTGATTGTCAGGTTTATATGGTTAAGGTTTCTTATGAGCAGAAGCCTTTCAGACGCGAGGTTATGAGGACATATGGCGCTAAGGTTACTCCTTCGCCATCTATGAATACAGAGGTTGGACGTAAGATAAATGCTGAGTTTCCGGGAACAACAGGAAGTCTTGGCTGTGCTATATCTGAGGCGGTAGAGGCTGCAACCTCGCAGGAGGGATATCGTTATGTGTTGGGATCGGTTCTCTCACAGGTATTACTTCACCAGTCAGTTATCGGTTTAGAGACAAAGGCTGCACTTGATAAATATGGTATCAAGGCAGATATGATAATAGGTTGTGCAGGTGGTGGTTCAAATCTCGGAGGACTTATATCACCATTTGCAGGAGAAATGTTAAGAGGCGAAGCTAAGTATGATATTATCGCAGTTGAGCCTGCTTCATGTCCGAGTCTTACAAGAGGCGTATATGCTTACGATTTCTGTGATACCGGTAAGGTTTGTCCGCTTGCAAAGATGTACACATTGGGCAGTGGATTTATTCCGTCAGCAAATCATGCCGGAGGACTTAGATATCACGGAATGAGTTCTATCGTATCAGAACTTTATGATCAGGGAATTCTCCGCGCAACAAGTGTTGAGCAGACTTCTGTATTCGAGGCTGCCGAGATGTTTGCACGTGTTGAGGGAATCCTTCCGGCTCCTGAGTCTTCACACGCGATCCGCGTTGCGATTGATGAGGCGCTTAAATGCAAGGAGACCGGTGAGGAGAAGAATATTGTATTCGGACTTACAGGTACGGGATATTTCGACATGGTAGCATACCAGAAATACAATGATGGTGA
>OMSZ01000383.1 GCA_900313855.1 uncultured Eubacteriales bacterium | reverse complement strand
TTTGTCGCATTGATCTTAAAGGAGAGAACAAGAAAGTTTCTCAATCTTATCTCCTGTGTGGAGACGTATGCATATGTTGGCGGTCAGATGATAACGGTCGAGATATCTGCAGTTGCAGGAGTGTTTGAAGTTGATGCGGAAACTCTGGTGGATTTCGGACAGCTCATTTCACAAAGCGCTATTGCGTTAAATGTTGCAAAGCATGTTACAAAGAAACCATTCATGTTTTTGACTAAGGAAATGAACAAAAGAGTATTAAGACAGAAACAGCTTCGGGCACAATTCAAGCCATCGCTTGTCAACGGTGAATTTGTTGCTTTTTATCAACCTAAGGTGGAGACAGATACATATAGCGTAGCCGGGGCAGAGGCGTTGGTAAGATGGTTCTCAGGAGGAAAGATGATACCTCCCGGAGAATTTATACCTCTTATTGAAGAGGACGGAACTGTTTGTGAGTTGGATTTTTATATGTTGGGCAGAGTGTGTCACGATATTAATCTGTGGAAGAGTCAGGGAATCGAGCCGGTAAGGATTTCTGTTAATTTTTCAAGAAAGCATTTGCAAAATCCCAATTTCCCGCAGCAGATCGTTGAGACTATTAATGATTTCGGTGTCAATCCAAAGTATATTGAGATTGAGATCACTGAGACAGCTAATGAAGAAGAGTCGGGAATGCTCAATATATTCATGCAAAAAATGCAGGAGCATGGAATTGCGACTGCAATAGATGATTTTGGAACGGGTATTTCTTCATTTAATATATTAAGAAATTTCTCGGTTGATGTATTAAAGATTGATAAGTCTTTCATTGATGATGAGGTGATGACCGAAAGTGATACTATTGTAATAACCAATATTGTCAAAATGGCAAGGGAGCTTAAAATGGATGTTATCACTGAGGGCGTTGAGAAATGGGAACAGGTGGAATTTCTTCATGATATTGACTGTCACATGGTTCAGGGATTTTTGTTTGACAGACCTATGCCGGTGGAGAAGTTTACCGAAAGACTCAGGATGAAGAGATATGATATCAGCAAAGTTAAAGATGTATAGACTTACTGACGTTGTTCAAAGTTTTTTGGATTTTGATAATTAAGTATCATAAAGCCTATTTGCTATAAAGTAGAAGGTTTATGACATATATAATAATAAACAGGAGGATGTAATAATGGATTACAAGAAGGCCGGAGTTGATATTGAGGCAGGTTACAAGTCGGTGGAGCTTATGAAGGAGTATGTTAAGGAAACATTAAGACCTGAGGTGCTTGGCGGACTTGGTGGTTTCTCAGGCGCGTTTTCACTTAAGAAGATCAAAGAGATGGATGATCCTGTGCTTTTATCCGGTACTGACGGATGCGGTACAAAGGTTAAGCTCGCATTTATCATGGATAAGCATGATACTATCGGTATAGATGCGGTTGCAATGTGCGTTAATGATATAGCATGTGCCGGCGGAGAACCGTTATTCTTCCTTGACTATATTGCATGCGGTAAGAATTATCCGGAAAAGATCGCTACTATTGTAAAGGGTGTGGCAGAAGGCTGCAAGCAGTCGGATGCGGCACTTATAGGTGGTGAGACGGCAGAGCATCCGGATCTTATGCCGGTTGATGAATATGATCTTGCCGGATTTGCTGTTGGCGTTGTTGACAGAAAAGACCTTATTACAGGTGAGAATATTAAGCCCGGTGATACCCTTATCGGTATTGCGTCATCGGGTGTGCATTCTAACGGTTTTTCGCTGGTTCGTAAGGTGTTCCCTATGACAAAAGAGTCACTTGATACTTATTATGACGAGCTTGGCAAAACATTAGGAGAGGCGCTTATCACTCCGACAAGAATATATGTTAAGGCTTTAAAGAGCGTTAAAAATGCAGGCGTTACGATCAAGGGCTGTTCGCATATTACAGGAGGCGGTTTCTATGAGAATATTCCAAGAATGCTTCCGGATAATGTCTGTGCTGTTGTGGATAAGGGCTCATACGAAGTGCCTGCTATATTTAAGCTGCTTGCAAAAACAGGAGACATTGAAGAACAGATGATGTATAACACATACAACATGGGTGTTGGAATGGTGCTTGCGGTGGATCTTGCTGATGCGGATAAGACTATTGATGCAATTAATGCTGCCGGTGACAAGGCATGGAAGCTTGGTACTGTTGAGGCCGGCGAGAAGGGCGTTAAGATACAATAGGATAAAAGCCCGAATTTGAATTATTATCTGTAGAAAGGTATATAGACATGTTAAGAGTAGCGGTTATGGTGTCCGGTGGCGGCACCAATCTTCAGGCGATAATAGATGCTGTAGCAGAGGGTAAGATTACGAATACGGAATTAGTAGCTGTTATCAGTAATAATCCCGGAGCTTATGCACTGACACGTGCAAAAAATGCAGGTATTAAGGATATTGTTGTATCGCCAAAGGAATATAGTTCAAGAGCTGATTTTCATAAGGCTCTTACAGATACAGTGGATTCTTTAAAGGTTGATCTTATAGTTCTTGCAGGATATCTTGTGGTGATTCCACCTGAACTTATCGACAAATACGAAAACAGAATAATCAATATACATCCATCGCTCATACCTTCGTTCTGTGGTACGGGATACTATGGTCTTAAGGTACATGAGGCGGCGCTTAACCGTGGTGTTAAGGTGGTGGGTGCGACTGTGCATTTTGTAGATAAAGGAACCGATACGGGTCCTATCATTCTTCAAAAGGCGGTTAATGTTGAGCCGGATGATACACCGGAGATATTACAACGACGTGTTATGGAGCAGGCAGAGTGGAAGCTTCTGCCGGAGGCTATTGATCTTATCGCTAACGGTAAGGTGTCGGTAGTTGATGGAAAAGCAGTAATACAACATAATTAAGGAGGATATATTATAATGAAAGTACTCATAATAGGAAGTGGTGGAAGAGAGCACGCAATCGCATCATGTGTTGCAAAGAGTAAGAGAGTTGATAAGCTATATTGTGCACCCGGTAATGCCGGAATTGCGCAGCTTGCGGAGTGTGTTGATATATCCGTTATGGATTTTGATAAACAGGTGGCTTTTGCCAAAGAAAATTCTATAGATTTTGTGATCGTAGGACCGGATGATCCGTTGGTTGCAGGCTGTGTTGATGCTTTCGAAAAGGCGGGTATCAAAACCTTCGGACCTCGCGCCAATGCCGCGATCATAGAAGGTTCTAAGGCATTTTCAAAGGATCTTATGAAGAAATACGATATTCCTACTGCGGCTTATGAGAACTTTGATAATGCAGAGGATGCGCTTGCTTATCTTGAAACAGCAAGCTTTCCGATCGTGCTTAAGGCTGACGGTCTTGCGCTTGGCAAGGGTGTTCTTATATGCAAGGATTTAGAAGAGGCTAAGGCCGGAGTTAAGGAGATAATGCTTGATAAGCATTTTGGCGATGCAGGAAACCGTATGGTAATAGAGGAGTTCATGACGGGACGAGAGGTTTCGGTTCTTGCATTCTGTGACGGAACAACGATTAAGACTATGACATCTGCTCAGGATCATAAGCGTGCAAAGGATGGAGATCAGGGACTTAATACGGGAGGAATGGGAACATTTTCTCCAAGTCCTTTCTATACAGAGGAGATTGCGGCATTTTGCCAGAAAGAAATATATGACAAGACCATGGCTGCGATGAAGGCTGAGGGAAGAGATTTTGTTGGAGTATTATTTACAGGTCTTATGCTTACTGAAAAAGGACCAAAGGTTCTGGAGTTTAACGCTAGATTCGGTGATCCGGAGGCTCAGGTGGTACTTCCCAGGATGAAGAATGATATCATTGACGTTATGGAGGCTTGTGTTGACGGAAGGCTTGATGAGATAGACCTTGCCTTTGAGGATAATGCTGCAGTATGTGTTGTGCTTGCCTCTGACGGTTATCCTGTGTCATACGAGAAGGGATTTCCTATAAGCGGACTGGAAGCATTTAATGACAAAGATGGATACTATGTATTTCATGCGGGAACCAAGTTTGCCGGTGAGGGTGCTGACAGAAAGATAGTTACCAATGGTGGTCGTGTACTTGGGGTTACGGCAAAGGGTGATGATCTTAAGGCTGCAAGAGCTAACGCTTATGAGGCAACCAAGTGGATATCTTTTGAGAATAAATATATGAGAAATGATATCGGCAAGGCTATTGATGAGGCATGATCCGAAACGGCAATAATGGATTGATCGTTAATTAAAATATCTTATATATGATGACAGAATGGAGTTTGCAATGAGTCAGAATTATACCAAAAGTGCTAATAACGCTTTGAAGTATGCAAAGAAGATTGCATTAGAGCTTAAGCAGGAATATGTGGGTAGTGAGCATCTGCTTATAGGTCTGGTGAAGGAAAAGACGGGTATCGCTTACGTTGTGCTTACAAAGAACGGGGTGGAGTATAATAAGCTTGCTGCGCTTACCAATCAGCTGCTTATGGAGCATACCAATGTGGTATTGGCAAACAAGGCGGAGTTTTCAAAGAGATGTCATGATATTCTTGATGATGCCGCTAAGGAAGCAAAGCATTATAAAGTAGCGCAGGTTGGAACTGAGCATTTGCTTATAGCGATAATCAAACATCCGGACAGTGTTGCTTTCAGATTACTTACAGCTATGAATATTTCCGTGACTAAGCTTTATTCGGATATACTTGAAGCGATGGGACTTAATCCTGCTCAGGCAAAGACTGAGCTTAACAAATTAAAATCAAAGGATAAAAAAGGTAAATCATCGACACCTACATTAGATCAATATTCAAGAGATTTTACAAAGCTTGCTGCTAGCGGCAAGTTAGATCCCGTTGTCGGCAGAAATGAAGAAATGTCCCGAGTGATCCAGATATTAAGCCGAAGGATGAAGAATAATCCATGCCTTGTAGGAGAACCGGGCGTTGGAAAGACAGCTATTGTTGAAGGCTTGTCACAGATGATAGTAGCGGGTGATGTGCCTGAAACGGTTAAAGACAAAAGAGTTTTATCTCTAGACATGTCAGGAATGGTTGCCGGATCTAAGTATCGCGGCGAATTCGAGGAAAGGATCAAGAAGCTTATAAATGAAGTTATAACAGCCGGTAATGTCATCTTATTTGTGGATGAGCTGCACACTATAATAGGTGCAGGCGGGGCTGAGGGAGCGATTGATGCCTCTAACATTTTAAAGCCTGCTCTGTCAAGAGGAGAACTTCAGATGATAGGAGCAACAACAACGGCAGAATACAGGAAATATATTGAGAAGGATGCTGCATTAGAGCGTCGTTTTCAGCCTGTTACGGTGCATGAACCTACTAAGGATGAAGCGTATGATATTCTTAAAGGACTGCGTTCCCGTTATGAATATCATCACGGTATAGAGATTAGTGATGACGCTGTAAAAGCATGTGTAGATCTGTCTTTAAGATATCTCAATGACAGATTTCTGCCTGATAAAGCTATCGATCTGATGGACGAGGCAGCTGCAAAGAAGCGTTTGTCGGTATATAAGATTTCTCCTCAGATGAAAGAGGTTGAGAAACAGTTAAAGGAATTGAATGACGAGTTGGATCAGTCATTTATGGCAAATGATCTTCAAACGGCACATGAAACCAAACTGGCTATAAAGGTACTTGAAGAAAAACAGGAAAAATTAAAGAAAAAGCATGAAGCTGCGATTAAGCAGGAGAATATGATATTAAATGATGAAGATATAGCGGTAGTCGTATCTGAATGGACTAAGATCCCTGTTAGCAGGCTGAAAGAGGAGGAAAGTAAGAGACTTCTCCATCTTGAGGATGAGCTTCATAAGCGGGTAATAGGACAGAATGAAGCGGTAGAGGCTGTGGCAAAAGCTATCAAGCGTGGACGTGTAGGACTCAAAGATCCTAAGCGACCTATAGGATCATTTCTTTTCTTAGGACCGACAGGCGTTGGTAAAACTGAGCTTTCTAAGGCATTGGCAGAAGCAGTATTTGGCGATGAAAAGAATCTGATACGTGTTGATATGTCGGAATATATGGAGAAACACAGTGTTTCAAAGATGATAGGCTCACCTCCGGGCTATGTGGGTTTTGAAGAAGGCGGTCAGCTTTCGGAGAAGGTCAGAAAGAATCCGTATTCGGTTATCCTTTTTGATGAGATCGAAAAGGCACATGTCGACATTTTCAATGTCCTATTGCAGATATTAGATGATGGTCATGTGACGGATGCACAGGGGCGTAAGGTCGATTTTAAGAATACTATCATCATTATGACTAGTAATGCCGGAGCTTCTAGGATAATGGAGCCCAAAACACTTGGATTTGTCAGTGATAATTCTGCTGAGAAGGAACACGAGACGATGAAGAACGGTGTGATGGAGGAGGTTAAGCGCCTGTTCAAACCGGAATTTCTTAATCGAATAGATGACACGATCGTTTTCCATGCACTTACTGAGGATGAGGTCAAGCAGATTGCGGAGCTTCTGCTTTCACAGTTCTCAAAGCGTGTTAAAACTCAGATGGATATTGAATTAAGATACGGTGATGCTGTCAAAAAATATATCTTTGAAAAAGGATATGATAAGAAATACGGTGCAAGACCTTTAAAGAGGGCTATACAGAATGAAATAGAGGATAAGATGGCTGAGGAGATCCTTGCAGGTAACATTTCGTCCGGTGACAAAGTAAGAATTTCGGTCATCAAGGCGGGAATTAAGTTTAAGGTTATTGAATAGTAATTGATAACTTAAAATTTAACAATTTGTTCAGTATTTTATGCTGGAAAAATGGGAGCATTTATTGTATACTGAAAGTAGTTATTTAGCTTTTAATTATGAATAGTTATAGGAGGATAAAGCAATGGCAGTAGTTAATGAACTCATCAAGGAAGAGAACGGAGCATTAAGCTTCGGCAATTTTGAGTTAGCTGCAAAGACAAAGCTCGATGGCTTTGATTTTCAGGGGGACAAGTACAAGATCAAGACTTTTAAGGAGATTACCAAGCTTGAGCGCAACGGTTCTTTTGTATATGAATCAGTACCGGGTACGGTTGTTCATGATTTTAAGTCTGATGATACTTCAGTTGAGTTCAAGGTTGAGGGAACAGAGGATTCTCAGATCACGTTGGAGTTAGAGGCAGGTCAGGATTATGTAGTTGTTATTGATGGCAACAGTACAGGCTCTGTTAAGACTAATCTTGGCGGCAAGCTTAATCTTTCTGTAGAACTTAATCCGGGACAGATTTCAGAGATCAAGATCGAGAAGTTATAAATATTTATATTTAACTAAGAACTTCAAGGCGTTTGCAAGGTGTATGTTGATGACTTTGCAGGCGCCTTAATTATAGGATAAGGAGTTAATATGGCGAAGGCAAAAACAGTTTTTTTCTGCCAGGAATGCGGATATGAATCCTCGAAATGGCAGGGACAATGTCCCGGCTGTAAGAATTGGAATACTTTTGTTGAAGAAAAAGTGGTAACGGGAGTAGCAAAGAAAACAGGTAAATCAGAGGTGGCGGTGCCTACATCTTTGCTTGATGTTGAAACTACAGAGGATTCAAGAATTGGTACCGGCATGAAGGAACTAGACAGGGTTCTAGGCGGAGGTATTGTAAGAGGTTCGTTAACATTAGTCGGAGGAGATCCGGGAATAGGCAAATCTACTATATTACTGCAGGTGTCTAGGAATCTGACTATGTCTGGTAATAAGATATTATATGTTTCCGGCGAGGAGTCACTTACACAGATTAAGATAAGAGCTGACAGACTTGGTGGATTTGATAAAGACATGCTTGTTCTTTCGGAAACCAACCTTGATGCTATTATAGGAGCGATTACTAAAGTTAATCCCGAGGTTGTTATAATTGATTCTATTCAGACTATGTTTGTTGATGAAATCGGCAGCAGTGCTGGAAGTGTGTCTCAGGTTAGAGAAGTGACCGGACAGTTGATGAGAGTTGCCAAGCAAATGAATATAGCTATATTCATAGTAGGGCATGTTACAAAAGAGGGTACGGTGGCAGGTCCAAGGACACTTGAACATATGGTTGATACCGTTTTGTATTTTGAAGGCGAGAAAAATGCAGTTTATCGGATTCTTCGTGGAGTCAAGAATCGTTTCGGTTCAACTAATGAAATAGGTGTATTTGAAATGAAAGATACAGGTTTGTATGAGGTGGATAATCCGTCAAAGGTAATGCTTTCAGGAAGACCACTTGATGCTTCCGGATCTGTTGTTGTCTGTTCTATGGAGGGAACAAGACCGATACTTATTGAGATTCAGGCCCTTGTATCGGGTTCTAATTTCAATCTTCCAAGAAGAACGTCAGTAGGTATAGATTATAACAGGGTTAATATGTTGATGGCTGTTCTGGAAAAGAGGGCAGGACTTGTGCTTTCCGGCAGTGATGCTTATGTTAATCTTGCTGGAGGCATTAAGCTTAATGAACCTGCAATAGACTTAGGTGTTGTTATGGCACTGGTATCAAGTTTTAGAAATGTTGCTGTGGACTCTAAGACAATAATATTTGGAGAAGTTGGTCTGTCTGGCGAGGTTAGGGGAGTTTCCATGGCTGCAAGGAGGGTACAGGAAGCTGCTAAAATGGGATTTAGTACCTGCATTTTACCCAAAATCAATTGTGAGAGCATTGATGCACCGGATGGAATTACTCTTGTTGGTGTAAGCAATGTCAACGAAGCTCTTGAGTATGTTAAGTCATAATAGCTGATATATTAGTAATTATATGTTTATAATTTGTCTTGTTAATTTATACAATTTATGATACAATGGCTACTGAATATCTAATATTTTTTACAAAAAATACTTGCGAATAGGAAGGGGATTGGGTTTATGGAAGAAAGAATGGGACCTACTATGAAACGAGGCGGGTTTACAATGCTTAAGATGCTTATCCTTTTTGGATTGATTCCGCTTATCGTTACCGCAACGTTGCTTATGATAGCGGCCGGTACTACTATCAAGAATGAAGTAGAAGAGATGACAGTCAATAAGATACAGGCAGCTAACAAGCAGCTTAACATGTATGTTACCGATTGGTATAATGCAGAAGGTGAAGAGGCATTTACCAAGGAAGACAAAGAATATGATTATTTTGATAATTTCCAGGATGACAAGATTGAAATGACAGTCTTCATAGGGGACACAAGAGCGATGACTTCGATTAAGGATGAGAACGGTAAGAGGATTGAAGGAACCAAAGCTGCTGATACTGTTATAGCAGAGTGTCTTAAAGGTGGTCATCATTTCCAGACTGATGGAGTAGAAATTAACGGACAGTCTTATTACGTGGATTATCTTCCTATTAAAGATGCATCCGGTACTATAGTTGGTATGACATTTACCGGAGAGAGTGATGAATCAATGTACAAGACTTCTAATCAAGCTGTAAGGACAATGGTAATAGTTTCTTGTGTATTTATTGTAATATTTGCTGTTCTTATTATATTGATTGCTCAGATAGTTAGACGTCCTATGGTAGAACTTGCTCAGGAGATGGAAGTATTTGCTGCAGGTAATCTTTCTTCAGATATTCTTGTTAAAAGTATTGTAACTGAGAATCAGAATATGATTGCAAGTCTTAAATATATGCAGTTTAGTCTTCAGAATATTGTTGCCGAGATCCAAGGTCAGGCTGACAGTCTTAACGAAGACATTCATGTAGTTGAGAAACTTTCTGAGAACAGTGCTGATTCAACCAACCAGATCACATCAGCAATGAGTGAACTTGCTTCGGGCGCATCAAGCATGGCTGAGAATGTAAGTGAGATTAATGATCAGATGATTGAAATGGGTAATATGGTTGCTGAGATTGAGGAGAATGTTAACGGACTTACCGATAATGCAGATAAGATGAATGAAGTAAGTCGTGATGCAGCATCTCACATGGCAGAGGTTATGAGAAGCAGTGAGAGCACTGTTACAGCTGTTGAGCAGATTAATGAGCAGATACTTCTTACCAATGACTCTATAAGTAAGATCAACAATGCTATTGATCTTATTATAGAAATTGCAAGTCAGACTAATCTTCTTGCACTTAATGCTACAATTGAGGCTGCAAGAGCAGGAGAGGCCGGAAGAGGATTTGCGGTTGTTGCGGATAATATCTCAAATCTTTCGGAACAGAGTAATGAGAGTGCAGCTACAATACGTGATATTGCAACAGAGATACTTCAGAATTCCAATGCATCAGTTAATTTGGCGGATAAGATTAAGCATACTATAGAAAAAGAACAGAATGTTATAGTAGAAACTCAGAAACGATTTGACCAATTGAATGATTCTATAAGAGAGAGCGTTTCAGAGATTGAAATAATCAGTGAAAAGACAAAGGATCTTGATTCTATCAAGCAATCATTGGTAAGTCATGTTACAGATCTTTCAGCAATAAGTGAGGAGAATGCAGCTAATAATGAAGAGGTTAACGCTTCTGTTGAGAATATATCTCAGAGTATGAATGAGATTGTTGATAAGATGGTAACAATGAACAGTATGTCACAGGGTCTTGAGGGTTCTATATCACATTTCAGTTGATAGTATGTAAATAATCCCTGATTTGTTTGATAAAAAACCGCTGTAAGTAACGATGTTATTACAGCGGTTTTTTGTTGTAAATACGTTACTTTTGAATGTATTTTTCACTGACAATTTTTGATTCGAAAATTTTTTAAAAAAGGTGTTGACTTTGCATAGTCACTGTGATAATATATACATCGTTGTGGCGCTGAGATGACATATCAGACAGCACTGCAGATGCTTATGAATCAAGGATTTGTTGATTACGTGAATACTTGATTATAAGCACATGAACCATAATAATTTAATGATGATTAAACAACGAAACAACCCTGAAATTCTTTAAAGATTTT
>OMSZ01000382.1 GCA_900313855.1 uncultured Eubacteriales bacterium | reverse complement strand
TATATGTATCTTTATCATTATTTTTATCCTTATTCTTCGAGAATGATAACCAACAATATGTGTTTTCTTTTGCTGATTGGATATATCATGCTGACAAGGCTTAATTTCGCACTTGCGAAAAAGCAGTTTATTATCGCGACGGCGTCGCTTTTGATGGTTTCGATTATCCCGTTTATTATGGACAGATACAAAAATCTCAGGAAATACGGTATCGCTTATGGTATTATCGGTATTCTTTCTCTTTCAACCGTATTTGTGCTTGGTAAGGAGCAGTATGGTTCAGTCAACTGGATAAGTATCGGTGGAATGAGTTTACAGCCATCAGAGTTTGTTAAGATTCTTTTTGTTTTCTTTATTGCGAGTATGCTGTCTAAGAAACGTGATTTCAGACAGGTTGTTATAACAACAATATTAGCAGGCATTCATATGTGTATTCTTGCTTTGGAGAAGGATCTCGGTGCTGCGCTCATTTTCTTTGTGATATTTATATTCATGGTATATGTCGGCACCGGTAAATTCCGCTATTTTCTTATCTATATCGCAGGCGGAGTTATGATGGTAGGACTTGCATTTACTCTGTTTAAGGAAAGATTGTTTTCACATGTAATGGTCCGTGTGACTGCCTGGAAGGATCCCTGGTCTGACATCAGCGGCTCCGGTTATCAGATTACACAGTCACTATTTGCCATAGGAAGCGGTGGGTATTTTGGAAGCGGTCTTACTAAGGGCTCACCGGATGTTATACCGGTAAGCGAAAGTGATTTTATTTTTTCGGCGATAGCTGAAGAGATGGGTGTGATCTTTGCCATATTCTTAATATTAGTCTGCTTTAGCTGCTTTATTGGTTTTATCAGTATTGCCATGCGTGCAAAAAGCCGGTTTTATAAGACTATGGCTTTGGGATTTTCAATCTGTTATATTTTCCAGACATTTTTGTCAATAGGTGGAGTGACCAAATTCATTCCATCTACAGGAGTTACGATTCCTTTGGTCAGCTACGGCGGAAGCTCGGTTATGAGTTCGCTTGTTATGTTTTCGATCATGCAGGGAATCAGTACATTAGAGAATAAAGAGGCGAAGAAAGTTGAAGAGGAAAGAAGAAGGCTTGAAGAACAAACAGAATATGACGCTTGATGAGTTCGTGCAAAAGGAAGAAAAGATTGACAGGTTAAATGACAAGCTTAATCGTCCGATAATTGCTGTCGCCTATCTTTTCGGTTTTCTTATAATAGGTCTTATAGCTTATATAATGCATTTTATGATCGTAGAAAAGGACCAGGTTATTGCAAATGCGGCAAACAGCAGGTTAGACAGCTTTGCGGCTGATGTTATCAGGGGAGACATAGTTACCAAAGACGGTAAGACAATAGCGACTAATAACGGTGATAAAAGATATTATCCATATGATGATATGTTTGCACATGCCGTTGGTTTTTCCAAGTATACAAAAGCGGGAATAGAGCTGGTTGGCAATTACTATCTTCTTGAAAGTCATGCTTCCGCACCCGAGAGATTGTTTCATACATTGCGTGAGGAAAGTAATCGTGGTGATACCATTGTTTCTACCTTAAACTTTGATCTTCAGAAGAAAGCGTATGATGCATTGGGAAATGCTAATGGAGCCGTTGTTGTTATGGAGCCTGACACGGGAAAGATCCTTGCTATGGTTTCGAAGCCGGATTTCAATCCCAATGATATAGATGCTGTCTGGAAGGAGGCTAACAGCGAGGATTCTACAAGCTCGGTACTGTTAAACAGAGCCACACAGGGACTGTATCCGCCCGGATCAACATTTAAGGTGTTAACAGCTTTGTCATATATGAGACAGTATCCTAGGAAATATAAGAAATATCAGTACGAATGTAATAGCGAAGAGCAGATTTTTAATAATGTAGCAGTTCATTGCTATGGTAAAAAAATGCATGGAGAAGAGGATCTCTCGAAAGCGCTGGCAAATTCCTGTAATCAGGCATTTGCTGATATTGGAACAAAGCTTGATGTTGATAAATGGAAGGATACTTTAGAGAGTATGCTCTATAACAAAAATCTACCATATAACGGTGCCAGTGCCACAAGCCGTTTCTATCTTGATGGTAAATCCGATAAAGGCTTTGTTCCACAGACTGCGTTTGGACAGGGCGACACATTGGTAACTCCGCTTCATAATGCGATGATCATTTCTACAATCGCCAATGGCGGATTGATGATGAAGCCTTATATGATCGACAGCATAGAGAATTATAAAGGAAAAAGGATCAGGAAATTCTCGCCATCTTCATATGATACGCTGATGAGTGCGGATGAGGTTGAGACGCTTACCGAATATATGCGGAAGGTTGTAACAGAGGGTACTGCGGCTGACTATTTTGCGGGTGCATCTTATCAGGCGGCAGGTAAGACCGGTACAGCCGAATATGCGGGTGGTGATCATGATTTTTCGTGGTTTATCGGCTTTGCGGATATTGAAAGACCGGAGATTGCGGTAAGTATAGTGGTTGAGGAATCTGATGTCAACGGAGTTAAAGCCACAGCAATTGCAAGAGCATTAATGGATGAATATTATCGCGATAAGGATTAATAAATCAGATAATTGTTTGGTTTTTTATGCATAGAACATCACATTAACGAGCCACGAACCATCTGCTAAACATATTTTTGACAAAAAGTTCATAAAAAAATCGGTTAGCAGCAGCTAAAATCAGTTATTTGTAATAAAATCGTTATATTTGTAAAACTTTACCTTGTTTTTTGTCAAATATGTTGTTATAATCAACATTAATTAAAGCAACACACCAATATGTTGCGCAAAATCTTAACAGGTTTTTGCAGGAAACAGCTTTATTATAATAATTGGAGGAAGAACAATGATAGAAGCAGTAAGCTGTGGTGGTGTGGTAATCTTTCGTGGAAAAGTGTTGTTACTTTATAAGAATTACAGAAACAAGTATGAAGGCTGGGTTCTGCCGAAGGGAACGGTTGAAGAAGGCGAGGAGTACAAGGAGACGGCACTTAGGGAGGTAAAGGAAGAGACCGGTGTCAGTGCTCAGATTATCAAGTATGTGGACAAGAGTAATTATACATTTAATACCGCATACGATGTAGTTAACAAAGATGTACATTGGTATCTGATGATGTCTGACAGTTATTACAGTAAACCCCAAAGAGAAGAATATTTTATGGACTCCGGATATTATAAGTATCACGAGGCCTACCATTTATTAAAATTCCCTAATGAGAAACAGATTTTAGAGCAGGCTTATAGTGAATATCAGGATCTTAAGCAGAGTAATCTGTGGGGCTCTAAGAAATATTTCTGATTATCTCTCCCGAGAATAATTGCATGATCACAACAAACTGAGCCGGTATTAACTGGCTCTTTGTTATATCTCCATATTTTTTAATCCAGATTACGATATAACGTTATCTATAAATTGGGC
>OMSZ01000379.1 GCA_900313855.1 uncultured Eubacteriales bacterium | reverse complement strand
TTATAACAACGCAACTGATCCTGTTGCAGTCAGAAACTATCTGTCAAAGGTTCAGGCATCAAGCGACCATCTTATGGCACTTCTTAATGATATGCTGGAAATGGAGCAGATCGAAAGCGGAAAGATCGAGCTTAACGAGGTTCCATGTTCATTATCTGAGATAATGTACGATCTTCATACCATGATCATAGAGCAGACCGAGGCTAAGAAACAGGGACTTTCCTTTAATATCGAAGGCATTCGTCAGGATAACATTTACTGCGATCGCACAAGGCTTAATCAGGTTATGATCAACCTTTTGACCAACGCAGTCAAATATACTGATGAGGGCGGCGAGATTTCCGTAACCGTCAATCAGAAGGATAGCGCTCCCGAGGGTATGGGTGCTTACGAGATACAGATTAAGGATAACGGAATAGGTATGGCTCCTGAATTTGCAGCCAGAATCTTCGAACCATTTGAAAGAGAACGCAATTCTACTTCAAGTGGAGTTCAGGGCTACGGACTTGGAATGACAATAGCCAAGAATCTTGTTGATCTCATGCACGGAAAGATAGATCTTATAACCGTTCCAAAGAAGGGTACGGAATTCATAATCGATCTTAATTTCCGTTTGCAGCAGAATCAGAAAAGAAGCAGAAAAAACCTCTTTAATACCATGTCTGCGCAGGCAGCTTCAAAGGACAGCAATGCTGCAGTTGACTTTTCCGGCAAACGTGTACTTCTTGTTGACGATGTTCTCATCAACCGTGAAATGGCACGTACGATATTAGAGATGAATCACTTCACCGTAGAAGAAGCAGAGAACGGTGAAATAGCTGTGAAAATGATATCTGATGCAAAGCCCGGTTACTACGATGTAATACTAATGGATATTCAGATGCCTGTAATAGACGGCTATGAAGCCACCAAGCTTATTCGTGCCATTGACGATCCCGGCAGATCAGAGATACCTATCCTTGCGATGACAGCTAATGTTTTTGACGAAGACAAACGTCGCACCGCTGCTGCCGGAATGAACGGACACATTTCAAAGCCTATCGATATTGACAGACTTATGGATACGTTAAAGCAGATACTATTTTAGGTAAAACTATACATTAAAAAGGGCTCTTCTTAAAAAGAGCCCTTTTAATATCTTGTTACTATTCAATTGTTAAAGCACGTTGAAACGCTATTTTAACTTATATTGTTATGAATAGTAACAAAAACTTACAACTTTGAACGGATCATTCTCTTATATTCAAGGAATTTCTCAGTCAGCATGAAATCCGAGGTTCTTGGTTTATCCTCCTCTATCATGATCTCATCAACAATTTCTGCCGGATTACCCTTCATGATATATATCCTGTCAGAAAGCATTATCGCCTCATCCACATCATGGGTAATAAACAGGGACGATAGCCTGATCACCTTCATCATTTCAAGATACCATTGCTGCATGGATACTCTGGTGATCGTATCAAGTGCGGAGAACGGCTCATCTAACAGCGCAACCTTCTTACCGCACAGGTAAGTACGAAGCAATGCCGCCCTCTGTCTCATTCCACCCGAAAGCTTTGACGGATATTGCTCCTTGGTTCCGTCAATACCAAACTGCGCAAAATGTTCCCCCGCAATCTCCAATGCTTTTTTCTTCGGCATTTTTGCAAGTATCAATGGCAATGCAGCATTTTCTATAACCGTCTTATGAGGAAGCAGAAGATCCTTCTGCATCATATAACTTAAGTATCCTGTTTTCCCGGTAATGTCGATAAAGTCATCGCCACTATTCTCTACATTAACAGCCCCATTATCCGATAGCGCTCCGGTATCTTTTTCATCTGCTGTATTATCTCGCAGATATATCTTACCCTTGTCAGGACTAACAAGCCCTGACATCACATTAAACAGCGTAGTCTTTCCGACTCCGCTTACGCCTAAAATACTGACTAATTCTCCCTCTCCCAAGGTAATTGATATATCCCGGAGAACCTGCTTATCTTCATATGCTTTATAAATGTGCTCAGCACGAAGTATCTTTCTCATATCCCTCATCCATCCAAAAACCTACGATATAAATTGACCTAAGCTCATTCGGATACATCTGCCGCAGGAAGATAATCATTGGTAAATCCGTAGCCTGCCGGTATCTCTTCACATAAACCGTTATCATATAGCCATTTATAGAAAGCATCCCATCTGTTCTGGTCTATATATCCCCATTGCTTCACTTCAGCCTTATACTGAGGTGACAGCCATTCCTGACTTTCTTTAACCAGTTCTAAACTAAGCTCCGGAACCTGTCCTACTAATATCTCCGCTGCCGCGTCGGGATCATTTATTGCAAATTCATATCCCCGCTTAGTGGCTCTCAAAAATGCCTTTGCAACATCAGGATTTTGTGCAAGCCAGTCTGTATTTGAAACTATCACCGGACTGTAATAATCAAATTCAGGTGTTATATCCTTGAAATAGAACATATTTGTTTCAAGTCCCGCCTGCTTTGTCGATATACCTGCCCATGCATAATACACCCAGATAGCGTCTATATCCTGCTGCAGGGCAGCCGCTTCATTCTCGACATATTCGGGAATAAGATTGACCTTCGAAAAATCACCGCCGTCTGCTTCAACAATATTCTTCATCATAGCTTTTTCAATAGGAAGATCCCATGTAGCATAATTCTTACCTTCAAGATCCTTTGGAGAAATGATATTGTCCTCCTTTAAGGAAATGATACCTGATGTATTATGCTGTATAAGGGCTGCAACTGCGGTAACCGGAATATTCTCCTTTGAGGTAAACACAGGCGGCAGATAGTCCTGAAAATCTATACCAAACTGAGCCTGACCACTTGCTACCATTGTTGTAGCTCCATCCTCCGGCGGCTGAACAATATTGACCTTGAGTCCTTCTTCTTCATAATAGCCTTCATTGACAGCTACATAGAATCCCGTATGGTTGGTATTCGGCGTCCAATCTAGGACAAGTGTTATCTCTTTAAGATCGCCACCGCCGTTTTCCACATTCTTAAGTGGCTCTAACTCATCCGATTTGCCACATCCCACAAGCGCAAAAGTCATGGCGCCTGCCAGAATCAATGTTGCTAAGTTTCTCATCTTTTTCATTCCTTTTATTCTCCTTTTCTATTTCTCACAAATTGGGTTTGTAGGGGTAATGCGTTGAGCGAAACTCTTGTAAGTTATGTTCGCTTGCAGTTTGTTTGTTTTTATGTTCAAGGCGT
>OMSZ01000378.1 GCA_900313855.1 uncultured Eubacteriales bacterium | reverse complement strand
TGAGATTCAATTCACAGATACCTTCGGGTGAGCTTGATGATATGTGTTTATTAGGAGAAGAGGAACAAAAGCTAAGACAGGAAATATTTGAACAATATAAGATGACAGCCCGGGGTATGGGCAAGCTTTTGAAGGTTGCAAGGACTATAGCGGATATAGCGGAATCTGATGTGGTAAGATCCGAGCATATTCTAGAGGCTTTATCATATAGGATAAATGATTTTTTTTCGGGTGGTGAGAGCATATGAATAATGAGGATCTTTATTGGTACTGGTTATGCAATATACCGCGTCTTGGCAGAAAACTTATCGGAAAGCTTCTTGAAGAATACGGTACTCCCAAGGTGATCTTTTATGAGAATGATAATGACATATATAATTTTGTTAAAATGAATAACGGCAGGCTGCATTTAGAAGATTATTCCTCTTCTAAAAATGAGGAAAGCATCATATATAGCTATGAGAGACTCAAAAGCCTCGGGGTATCATTTATTCATCCATGTCATAAGGATTATCCTGATAGACTTAAAAATATACCCGATGCGCCTTACGGATTATATGTAAAGGGAAGCTTACCCGATAATGAGTCTAAGAGTGTCGCTATAATCGGTTCGAGAAACAGTACTCATTATGGAAGGGAAATGGGCAGAGTGTTTGGACGTGAGCTTGCAAAATGCGGAATTGTTGTTGTAAGCGGTCTTGCAAGAGGCATAGATGGAATGGCGCACAGAGGAGCAATCGAGGCGGGCAGTTATACGCTTGGAGTTTTAGGCTGTGGGATAGATGTGGTTTATCCGCAGGAGAATTACGAGCTGTTTATTGAGATGGAAAAGACCGGTGGTATTATTTCAGAGAGTAATATAGGTGTTAAGCCGGATGTGCGGCTGTTTCCGCAGAGAAACAGACTTATATCCGGGATGGCAGACGGCATTTTAGTCATTGAGGCCAAAGAAAAGAGCGGAACATTTATAACGGTTGATCAGGGGCTGGAACAGGGAAGGGAGATATTCGCGCTTCCGGGCAGGATACTTGATGAAAACAGCAGAGGCTGCAATAATCTTATCAAGATGGGAGCTCATCTTGTTACTGATGTATCTGATATAATTGAGATACTATGCGGGCGTACGCTTGATGATAAAGAGGTTTTAGAACCTGTCGAAATGAGAAATGTACAGTATGTTAAAAACTTACTTGCACCTACTGAGAAAATGGTGTATAGTGTTTTGAGTGTTGAGCCGAAATATATTGACGATATTATAACGGAAACTAAACTTTCGCCGGATGAGGTGTGTATGCATCTTAATAAGCTGTTTATGGCAGGTTATATTGATGAACCGGCAAGAAATTATTATTCCGTCAGGCTATAGACGTTGCATGGAAGGGGTACCGCATTATGGCAAAGAATCTTGTTATTGTAGAGTCACCTGCAAAAGCAAAAACGATTCAGAAATTTCTTGGAAGTAATTATAAGGTTATAGCATCTAACGGGCATGTAAGAGATCTGCCGAAATCGCAGATGGGAATAGATGTCGATAATGATTTTGAACCGAAGTATATAACGATAAGGGGAAAAGGTGAGCTGCTTGCCGCGCTTAGAAAAGAGGTTAAGAAGGCTGATAAAGTATATCTGGCTACTGACCCTGACCGTGAAGGGGAAGCTATATCGTGGCATTTATCAATTGCCCTTAATCTTGCAGATAAGAAATTCAAAAGAATTACATTTAATGAGATTACAAAGAATGCGGTTAAGAATTCAATTAAGCAGGCAAGGGACATCGATATGAACCTTGTTGATGCGCAGCAGGCAAGAAGAGCTTTGGACAGACTTGTCGGTTATGAGATAAGTCCGCTTCTCTGGGCAAAGATTAAAAGAGGATTAAGCGCCGGAAGGGTTCAGTCTGTAGCGCTTAGGCTTATATGTGACAGAGAGGATGAGATCAATAATTTCATCCCTGAGGAATACTGGACACTTAACGCAATTGTAACGCCCGGTGGAAGTAAGAAGTCATTTTCAGCAAAGCTTACAAAGACACCTGGTGGTAAGGCTGATATTTCCTCAAAGCAGGAGATGGATAAGATACTCAAAGATTTAAAGGGTGCAAAGCTTACTGTTAAGGATATTAAGAATGGTAAGAGGATCAAGAAGGCACCGCTTCCTTTTACCACCTCTACGCTTCAGCAGGAGGCAGCAAAAAAGCTTAATTTTGCAACCGGTAAGACTATGAGGATCGCGCAGCAGTTATACGAGGGCGTGGATATAAAAGGTCATGGATCGATAGGTCTTATTACCTATTTAAGAACTGACTCGGTAAGAGTATCTGAGGAGGCCGACGCTGCTGCAAGAGCATATATCGGTGACAAATTTGGCAGCAGTTTTGTAGGCAGCGTGAATAAGAAGGCAGGCTCCGGTAAGAAAATACAGGATGCACATGAGGCCATAAGGCCTACAGATATAACGCTTTCTCCGGTTATCATCAAGGACGCGCTTTCTAAGGATCAGTTTAAGCTTTATCAGATGATATATAATCGTTTTCTTGCAAGCCGTATGGCAGATGCAGTATATGACAGTGATTCGTTGAAGCTTGAATTTAAGGGTTATGAATTTTCAGCAGTATCGACAAAGCTTTCGTTTGAAGGTTTTATGGCTGTTTATGCAATAGAGGATGAAGATGATGAGCATAAGAACCTCTTCAAAAATATCGATAAGAAGACGATAATTAATGTGAACAGTTTTGACGGACAGCAGCATTTTACCCAGCCGCTTCCACATTATACAGAGGGTTCTCTTGTGAAACAGCTTGAGGAATTGGGAATAGGAAGACCAAGTACCTATGCACCGACTATTTCAACCATTCTTGCAAGACATTATGTTGTTAAAGAGAAGAAAAATATATATGTCACTGAGCTTGGAGAAGCTGTTAATCAGGTTATGAAGAAAGCTTTTACTGTTATTGTTGACACTGAATTTACTGCTAATATGGAGTCTCTGCTTGACAACATAGAAGAGGGAACTATTGACTGGAAAACTGTTATCAGAAATTTCTATCCGGATCTTGATGAGGCTGTAAAGGCTGCTAATGAAGAGCTTGAGCATATTAAGATCGAGGACGAGGTCACAGAGGAGATATGTCCTGAATGCGGGCGTAATCTGGTCATCAAATACGGTCCTCATGGTAAGTTCATGGCTTGTCCGGGATTTCCGGAATGTCGTTTTACAAAGCCGTATTTTGAAAAGATCGGCGTTGATTGTCCTAAGTGCGGTAAAGATATTGTTCTTAAGAAGACCAAAAAGGGCAGGAAATATTATGGCTGTATTGATAATCCCGAATGTGATTTTATGTCATGGGCAAGGCCATCCGCAGTTCGTTGTGAGAAATGCGGTAATATAATGTTAGAGAAGGGTAATAAGCTTGTATGTAGTGACGAGACCTGCGGTTTTGTTTGCAATAAGAAGTAAATTTTTCCTCTTTTTCAGAAAATTCTTGTTATTAATTAATAATTATGATAAAATTAATGATAATCTTAATTTTATTATTTTACAGGACGGATAGAATGCATGAGCGTACAGTTATTAGATAAAACGAGGAAGATCAACAAACTATTACATAATAACAGTACCCATAAGGTTGTTTTTAATGATATATGTAAAGTTTTGAGTGAGATATTAGAATCGGATATACTTGTAATAAGCAGAAAGGGTAAGGTTCTTGGTATTAAGAATCGTTCGGATATAAGTGTGATCACTGAGATGATCGTACAGAGTGTCGGTGATTTTATTGACCCTATGCTTAATGAAAGACTTCTTGGAGTATTGTCTACCAAAGAGAATGTTAATCTGGCTACCCTTGGATTTGAGCTTGATAATCTTGACAAATATCAGGCTATCATTTCACCGATAGATATTGCCGGGGAGCGACTTGGTACATTATTTATGTATAAGGAGGATAAGCCTTATACTATTGATGATATTATTTTATGTGAGTATGCGACAACAGTGGTCGGACTTGAGATGATGCGCAGCGAGAATGAAGAATCGGCAGAGGAGGACAGAAAGCTTTCTGTTGTACGCTCTGCGATCGGTACATTGTCTGCATCTGAGCAGGAGGCTGTGTACCATATCTTCAATGCGCTTAAGGACGGACAGACCGGTAAGAATTCTGATGTTTCTCAGGCATACAATATGGAGGGTATGCTGGTTACCTCGAAGATAGCGGATCGTGTCGGTATTACCAGATCGGTTATAGTTAATGCGCTCAGGAAATTTGAGAGTGCCGGTGTTATCGAGACGAAGTCTTCCGGAATGAAGGGCACCAATATCAAGGTGCTTAATGAATTTGCATACGATGAAGTATTAAAACTGCATAGTTAAATGGATTTATAGTTAAGCAAAAGGATTTGTGGGTATTATTCTCATAAGTCCTTTGCTTTGTGAAAGGGAGGTATTAAGATGATCAACACTAATATCTACAATTATATTAATGTTTTAGACAAGGCTGCGGATGCTGCCAATTCCAGACATTCAGTTATTTCTAATAATATTGCCAATGTTGATACGCCTAATTATAAGCGTAAGGATGTTTCGTTTGAGAGATATCTTGAACAGGCGCTTATCGGTGATGATACTTTAGATGAACGTGTGGATGATATTAATAAGCATCTTTCTGATTTCAGCGGAATGATATATACGGATCACTCAGTGCTTTCATATCGTCTTGATGGCAACAATGTTGATATTGATACGGAGAACGCATATCTTGCAGAGAATCAGATCAGATATAATACTCTTATTTCACAGATCGGTCAGGAATTCTCAAGATATAAGACGGTTCTTTCGGGTAATTGATCTGATCATAGCGTTAATTGGATGTTTTGCATGTTTAAATGATAAATGATTGATAAGGAGGTATGGTTAATGAGCTACGGTGTTTTTAATGCGATGGATGTGTCTGCTTCCGGTATGACTGCGCAGCGGACAAGAATGGATATAATTTCACAGAATATTGCTAATGTTAATACGACCAGAGATGAAAATGGTGACGTGTATAAGAGAAAGACTGTTGTATTTCAGGAAAACTCCAATGCATCCTTTGATCATATTCTTTGTAACAAATTAGAGACCTATCATGCCAAGGGTGTTAAGATATCGGCAATTGTTGAGGATACTACAGAGGGACCTATGGCTTATAATCCGGATCATCCTGATGCCGATGAGAATGGATATGTACATATGCCGAATGTCAATACAGTGACAGAAATGACGAACTTAATTGATGCGAGCAGATCTTACGAGGCTAACGCGACAGCATTTAATGCTTCTAAAGCGATAGCTGCCAAAGGCCTGGAGCTGTTCTCATAGGGAGGTGACGTTTTATGACTATAATGCCAATACAGAATAGTGAGCCGCTCAACCAATTATATAATAATCTGTCAACCTCTAAGGTGACGACGGATAACGGCGTTGCGTTTGACAGTCTCCTTAATTCGGCTATACAGATGTACAAAGAGGCTAATGATTATCAGAATGCTGCTGAGGAGTCGGAGATCAATTATTCTTTAGGCTATGCAACGAGTACGCATGATCTTGCGATTGCACAACAGAAGGCTAATATTTCACTGCAATATACGGTTAAGGTTACCAATAAGGCGTTAGAGGCTTATAAGGAACTTATGAATATGCAGATTTAAGTGAGGATTAAAGTATAATGGTAGACAGATTAAAAGCAATTCTTGCAAGGATTGTTGAGTTTTGGAATCGTTTTACAAGTAAACAGAAGACCTTGATAGTATGTATTTCGGCTGCCGTGATATTTACTTTGGTGGCGCTTGTTTTCATGCTTAATAAGGCTCAATATGTTGAGCTGGTTACGTTCGATAATACCGCGGATGCTGCAACTGCCAAGACTGTTCTTGAAGAAGCGCAGATTGATGTAAAGGTATCAAGTGACGGTAAGACATTTATGGTCAATGCAAAGCAGGAATCTACGGCAAGACTTAAGCTTGGTGAGAATAATATTGCTACCAATAAGAGTGATGACTGGGATCTGCTTTTTAATAACAGTATGTCGACAACTGATAGTGAGAGACAGCTTAAGCAGAAGATCGTCAAACAGAATAATATAATTGAGGAGCTTGAGCTTATTGACGGTGTCAAGAGAGCTGCGGTTCAGATAACCATTCCTGATTCGTCGAATTCATTATTGTCGAAGGAGAAGGAAGCTTCTGCAAGTGTTTTGCTCATTACTACTGAGAATTTTGAGGAGAGCAGTATCGAGGGTATAGCTAATTTTGTAGCGACATCTATTGGTAATTCCACTACAGATAATATAAGGATCATTGACCAGACCGGAACATTGCTTTTTGGCGCGGAGGGCGGATCAAACAGTGCGGTTGGTACTTCATCGGCAGCCATTAAGATAAAGGCTCAGGTTACAGATAATCTTGAGGACAGAGTCAGAAGTCTGATGGTTAATTCCGGAGTTTTCAATGACGCTGAGGTTACTGCTAATCTTGATATAGATCTTAACGAACAGCAGGTTGAGGATGTTCATCATTATACTGATGATGCGGAAGAGGATACCGGTCCGAAGACAAGCTATTACTACTATACGGCTGAGAATCAGGAGGGAGCAAGCGGAATACCTGGTACTGATTCTAATGATGATACAGTCAATGATTATGAAATACTTAATAACAATCTTGGCAACAGTAATGCCAATGTTATCAAAGAGGAATATAACGACAGTGTAACGACTACAACAACAAGAAAGGCAATTGGTACGGTTAATACCGCTAATTCATCTCTTGCGGTTGTCCTTAGCAAATATGTTATCTATGATGAAGCTAAGATGAAAAAGGCCGGAGAGCTTAAAGGAACGAATTTTGAAGCATTCCAGTCCGAGAATGGTGAGAGAAAACCGATAGAGGTGGATGAGAGTACACTTTCTCTTATTCAGAATGCTACAGGTATCGGAGCTGACAAGATTACAGTACAGGCTTATGAGGTTCCTATTTTCTATCCGCAGGAAACCTCAGCAGCTCAGACGATTGCTAATTATTTGCAGTTCATATTAGCGGTGCTTATTGTTATATTGTTAGTATTTGTTGTATTTAGAGGTATGAAGCCGGTTGAGGTTACTGAGCTTGAACCGGAGCTTTCAGTGGAGGCGTTACTTGCAACCACCAAAGAGAATCAGAGCTTAGAGGATATTGAATTTTCCGATAAATCAGCAATCAGACAACAGATTGAGAGATTTGTAGACCAGAATCCTGAGGAGGTTGCGCTATTGCTCAGAAACTGGCTCAATGATGACTGGGATTAGGAGGACATTTAAGTGACTAATGAAGATGAATTATCCGGAGTCCAGAAAGCAGCGGTTTTGTTGATTTCACTAGGTCCGGAGAAATCTGCGAATATATTCAAACATTTAAAAGAAGATGAGATTGAAACCTTGACATTGGAGATCGCCAATACAAGGAATGTTCCGCCTGATATCAAGGAGAAGGTACTTGAAGAATTCTATGAGATCTGTCTTGCGCAGCAATACATTGCCGAGGGTGGTATCGGTTATGCAAAAGAGTTGCTTGACAAAGCTCTTGGTGAGGACAAGGCAAGAGATGTTATCGGAAGACTTACTGCTTCATTACAGGTTCGTCCTTTCGAGTTTGTCAGAAAAGCAGATCCTTCACAGCTGTTGAACTTTATTCAGGATGAGCATCCTCAGACCATAGCCCTTATTCTTGCATACCTTCCTTCTGCACAGGCTGCGGCAGTAGTAGGCTCTCTTCCTCTTGAGAAGCAGGCTGATGTTGCTAAGCGTATTGCACTTATGGACAGAACCAGTCCTGATGTTATTAAGGAGGTTGAGAAGGTTTTGGAGAAGAAGCTGTCTTCACTTGTCAATCAGGATTACACGATCGTCGGTGGTGTGGATGCTATCGTATCAATCCTCAATACCGTTGACAGAAGTACTGAGAAACATATTATGGAGACCTTGGAGATCGAAGAGCCTGAGCTTGCCGATGAGATCCGTCGTAAGATGTTCGTATTCGAGGATATTCTTATGCTTGATAACCGTGCTATTCAGACCGTACTTCGTGATGTTGATAATAATGAGCTTGCCATTGCGCTTAAGAATGCTAATGAGGATGTACAGAATATTATATTCACAAACCTTTCTTCACGTCTTGCTGCAATGATCAAGGAAGACATGGAATATATGGGTCCTGTACGACTTAAGGATGTTGAGGAAGCACAGCAGAAGATAGTTAATATTATCCGTAGATTGGAGGATACCGGCGAGATTGTTATTTCCCGTGGTGGAGGTGACGATATAATTGTCTAATCTGATAAAGTCAGGATTTGTTGCATTTTCAAATGAAAATACTATAGTAATTGATGCCAATGAGAATAAGATAATCAAAAGTATTGACAGTGCCAATGAGGAAGCGGCTATGGCGGATCAGTCTTCTGTTGAGGAGGCTATTGCCGAGGCCATGCTTGAGGATGCCGGTTTGGAGGATTTTGAATTGGCGGACAGTGAAACCTCGTTGACCATGGATACTTCATATCTTCCGGATCTTACGGAAGCACTTACTTCTAACGCTAGTGCATCGGCAGAAGATATAATTAATTCTGCCAAGAAAGAAGCGGAAGAGATAATAAACCGTGCTCATGACGAAGCAGAGCAATTAAGAGGTGAGGCCTTTGATGAAGCTAATTCCATCAAGGAACAGGCTAAGGAAGAGGGCTATCAGGAAGGCTATGAGAACGGAAGCAGCCAGGCGGCAAAGGAATATGACGAGAAGAATCGAAAGCTTGAGGAACGGATAGCTGAGGCGGAGGAGTCGTTTGTGCAGCAGGAGAAGCAGCTTGTCAAGGACACAGAGAATCAGATGGCACAGTGGCTTATCAAAATGGTTCATCATGTGACGGGTGTATCTATAGATGGGATGCAGGGAGTGCTTCTATATATGATCAATAACTCCATGCGTGAGCTGGATAACAGTCATCATTTCGTTGTCAGGGTTTCTCCTGATGACTATGAGGAGATATCAAAGGACAAGGATAAGATATATGGAGCACTTAATCCGGGAATAGAGCTTGAGATATTTGAGGACGCTAAGCTTTCAAAGATGCAGTGCCTTATAGAGACGGATAACGGAATTGTGGATGTAAGTTTAGATGCGCAGCTTGACAATCTTGTAAAGGCATTAAAGCTTATGATAAAGGAGTAGGTTTAAAAGTGGAGGGTAATGCACTTTCAGTTGATTATGATGCATTCTTTTCCCTGCTTGATAATTCATATACGAGAGAGCTTGGAAAGGTTGCAAAGCTTGTAGGACTTACGATTGAATCGATTGGTCCTTCATGCAAATTAAATGATCTGTGTAAGATACATTCCAGAAATGGTAATTCTGAGGTAATGGCTGAGGTTGTCGGTTTTCGCGACAACCGCGTTTTACTTATGCCCTTTGACAGTGTTGAAGGTATAGGTCCCGGAGCTACTGTTGAGAATACAAAGGAGCCCTTGAAGGTGTTTGTTGGCGAGGAGCTTTTAGGACGTGCCTTAGACGGACTCGGACGTCCTATGGATGGGAAGGAGCTTAATCTTAAGGATGCTTATCCTATTGACGCAGATCCGCCGGATGCATTAAAGAGAAAGATGATTGACGAGGTGCTTCCGCTTGGAGTTAAAGCGGTTGATGGTACTATAACGGTTGGTAAAGGACAGCGTATTGGCATATTTGCCGGTTCGGGTGTCGGCAAATCAACTCTTATGGGAATGTTTGCAAGGAATACAAGAGCGGATATCAATGTGATCGCGCTTATCGGTGAGCGTGGCAGGGAGGTTCGCGAATTTATAGAGAGAGATCTTGGCGAAGAAGGAATGAAACGTTCAGTTGTTGTAATTGCCACATCTGATAAGCCGGCTCTTATCAGAAATAAGGCGGCTAAAACCGCTACGGCTATTGCTGAATATTTCAGGGATCAGGGTAAAGATGTTTTGCTTATGATGGACAACATGACCCGTTTCTGTATGGCGCAGCGTGAGATAGGACTAGCTTCCGGTGAACCGCCTGTTACCAGAGGATATCCGCCCTCTGTTTATGCAGAGCTTCCGAGAGTTTTAGAGAGAGCGGGCAACGCCTCTAACGGTTCAATAACGGGACTCTATGCTGTGTTGGTAGACGGTGATGATTTCAATGAACCCATATCGGATACTGCCAGAGGTATATTAGACGGGCATATTGTTCTTTCAAGAAAGATGGCTCATAAGAATCATTATCCTGCCATTGATGTTTTGCAGAGCATATCAAGATGTATGAGTGGAATAGCTACTAAGGAGCACAAGGCATTTGCGGGTAAGCTGCGTAATGTACTTGCAACTTATAATGAGGCAGAGGATCTGATCAATATAGGTGCTTACAAATCAGGTTCAAATCCTGAGATCGATTATGCTATAACAAAGATTAATAAGGTTAATGATTTTTTGACGCAGGACGTTGATACCAAATATCAGTTTGATGAAGAGATGGCGCTGCTTGAGGATATTTTTGAAGAACAGAATTGACGGGGTGTTTAGTTATGGCCAGGTTCATTTATCGAATGGAGAATATTCTTAATATCAAGTACAAGATGGAGGAACAGGCCAAGCAGGAATATATGACTGTGCGTATGAGATTAAATGAAGCAGAGGAGGAGCTTCATAATCTTGAAAACCGTAAGGCCGGATATTTTGAGCTTTACAGACAATTGGTTTCCGAAAAGCTTAAGCTTTTAGAAATCGAACAGTGTAAGGAGGCTATAATCTTAATGGATGATTATATTGCCGCGCAAAAGCAGGTGATACGTTCTATTGAGACAGAGCTTGAAGCCGCTGTTAACAAGATGAATATTGCGATGCAGGAGAGAAAGATCCATGAAAAGCTTAAGGAAAATCAATTCGAGGTTTTTTTGCAGGAGCTTAATCAGGAAGAAATGAAAGAGATAGATCAGCTGGTCAGTTACCAGTACAATGATACATCTGAAAAAGAGGAGTAATTAAGATGGCTAAGAAGAATAAAGAGAAGAAAAAGGAATCTGATGGAGAAGGCTTAGGAAGTAAGATATTGTCTTTCTTTTTTGTAATTCTCATAATCGTTGTATGGGTTGCGATACTCGGCGCTTTGGTAAAGCTTGATGTAGGCGGGTTCGGCAGTACAATGCTAAGACCTATACTTAAGGATGTTCCGGTCATTAATAAGATTCTTCCGGAACCATCTGAGGAGGAGCTTGAAAAGGAAGCGGCAGAGGAAAGTGATGAGAATAAGATCGCTACACTTTCACAGGCGAAGGAGATGATAGCAGAGCTTGAAAAATCCAATGAAAAGCTTACTGCAAGCAACAAATCCTTAAAGGAAGAAAACGAAGATCTCAAAAAACAGGTTGACCGCCTTATGGTGTTTGAAGCTAATCAATCTGAACTTCAGAAACAAAAAGAAGAATTTTATAACGAAATAGTCTATGGAGAAAACGCTCCGGATGCCGATACATATATTAAGTGGTACCAGAGCATTGATTCGGCATACGCAGAATCCATATACAGACAGCTTATTACTGATCAGCAGGCAGACAAGGAGATAAAGGATCTTGCCAAGACCTACCAGAGCATGAAGCCTAAGGAAGCTGCTGATGTTCTAAGTAAGATGTCCAATGATCTTGATACGGTTGCCAGAATAATGTCAGCCATGAGTGCAGACAGCAGGGCTAAGATAATGGATCAGATGGAACCGGATTTTGCGGCTGTTGTTACAAAGAAATTAATGCCGTAGCACTTAGAAAGGAGGAGATATATGCAGATACAGGAGAAAGTTAATGCAGCCAATTTTTTATCCGTTGGTATGGGCACCGGCAAGAAAGGTAATAACGATCAGGGGATTGAAGGTGCTGATTTTGCCAGCTTCTTAAACAACTCTGATCAGGCAAATGATCAGGTGGGTTTAGTTTCGGCAGAGAAGGAATTATTCCCGGAGAGAAGCAGTGTTAATACAAAGACTGAGACAAGAAATGTCAAAACAGACAATCGTGATAATAAAGCGGCGGCAGATAATCGCAATGTTAAGACTGACAACAAAACTGCAAGCTCCAATGTTAAAGAAAATGATACTAAAGTCAGTGGCACAACCGGCAATATTACGGAAGGTAATGCCTTAGATGCTGAAGAACTTGAGGAAGTGGCAGAGGTTATCGGGGATGTTCTTTTAATGGTTATGAATCAGTTTGATCTTACTATTGAGGATATTCAGGCATCGCTTGATAAGCTTGGTTTAAATGCCGGTGATCTATTAAATGCTGAAGATGCCAAGGCTTTCTTCTTCGATATTGAGGGAGTGGATGTATCGGCTGTGTTAACGGATGAAAATCTTAATAATGAGCTGCAGAATTTCTTAAGTGAGATTGAGGATATTGTAGGTTTGGCTGATGTTTCACCTGAACTGATTGAAGAAGCTGTAGAACAGCATTCCTTCAGTCTTGATGAAATTCCGTTATCAGAAGATAAGCCAAAAAACAAAATCAATGATTTTGATGATTCGTCAAAAGATGATTATGTTCCTGTTGCTGATACTGCTAAAGAAGATTCGGATATTGGTCCTAAGGTTACGGTTGAGGTCGAAAATGACAATAATGACCATGGGTTTAAGCATACTTCTGAAAGAAAAACAGGAAATGCTCATTCAGAGAACAGAACAGACATGACCAATCCTGTTTTGCAGGGGATCAATGATGCAATGGCTGATGTATCTGAAGTAAACCAGGTACCGGAAGCTAATGTAAGACCGGCAGAGATTGTTGAGCAGATCGTTGAACAGATCCGCGTGAATATCAATCAGGAAAATACAACTATGGAGATGCAGTTATATCCCGAGCATTTAGGAAGAATCCAGATTCATGTTGTATCTAAGGATGGAGTAATGACTGCAAGAATAGCAGCAGAGACAGAGGCGGCTAAGCAGGCTATTGAGGCAGGACTTAATAATCTTAAGGAATCATTTAATAATCAGAATCTTAAGGTAGATGCTATTGAGGTAATGGTATCAACTACTGCATTCGCTAATGGAGATCAGAATAAGGAACAGTATCAGCAGGAGAATGCCGGCAGACGTAACGGTAAAGGTGGAATCGGACTTGGTGATATTGATGATGTTTCCGAAGATGAAGAAGCTGAGAATCAGAAAATGCAGGCAGAGGGCAGTAGTGTAAGTTACAGGGCATAAGATAGTAGCATAATTGATAGCGTATCGGTTAAGAGAAGACATTTTTATGCCGATATAAATAAAGAATTATTAAAAAGGAGGTATTACATATGGCAGGACTTGGAATTGACACATCTGCTGTTAACAATGTAGCTTCGGCAAACAGCAAAACAGAGAATAAGAATTCTCTTGATAAAGATGCATTTCTTAAGCTTCTTGTAGCGCAGATGCAGTATCAGGACCCTATGGAGCCTACAAGCAATACGGAGTATATGTCTCAGATGGCGCAGTTCTCTTCTGTTGAGCAGATGCAGAATCTTACATCTACCATAACCTCCGGACAGTCAATGAGCCTTACGGGACAGTATGTTATCTTAAATGTTCCTGATGCGGCAGGTAATGTTGATCAGGTAAGCGGCTTAGTTGATTATGTGACGGTACAGGACGGTAAGACATATTTTCATGTCGGTGAGGAATATTACCCGTCAGATTATCTTGATTCTGTTGTCAGTATGGATTATATTGAACATATGGCTGATAAATCCAAAGAAGACAAGGTTGCAGCAACAGAGAGTGACGTGAATGCGGCAGCTGAGAATGTAAGCAATGAGTAGTATTTAATAGAAATGAGGCGATAACATGGATCGTTTGCAAAACTCATTTATGTCTATCGAGCAGATGACCGGCGCATATCTTAATCAGACTAAGAATAATACTGATAGTAAGAATGTATCCGGTGATACGGATTTTAAGCAGGTTCTCAAAAAGGTTAAGGAAGAAAAGGAAAATGTTCCACAGATAACATTTTCAAAACATGCCAATGAAAGATTAGAGAGCAGGAATATTAATCTTTCAGAGGAACAGATGTCAAGACTTAACAAGGGGATCATGCAGGCAAAAGAGAAGAGCATTAATGAATCGCTGGTTATGATGGATGATATCGCATTTATAGTCAATATAAAGAATAATACCGTTATTACTGCAATTGACATGGATGCAAAGACGGTATCGGACGCGTTATCAGATAAGACAAAACTTGAGGGTCAGACACAAGAGAGAAACGTATTTACAAACATTGATGGAGCTGTTATAGTGTAATAAAGCCGGACCTTATCGGGGGCTTAAATCCCGGACTGACAGAAGGGATAAAGCACTAACAGCAATAAAGAATAGGAGGTCAAAAGTTATGATGAGATCACTTTATTCTGGTGTTGCAGGTCTTAAGTCACACCAGACAAAAATGGATGTTATAGGTAATAATATTTCTAACGTTAATACAGTTGGTTTCAAATCAAGCCAGGTATTATTCAAGGACGTTTTATATCAGACAACTCAGAGCTCTACAGGCGCAACTGCTAACAGCGGTGGTACCAATGCCAAGCAGATCGGTCTTGGTACAAGTGTTGCAACGGTAGCTATTTCCCAGACATCAGGTTCTGCACAGTCTACCAATAATCCTTATGATATTATGATAAATGGTAGTTCAATGTTCATAGTTCAGCGAGGCAGTACTAATTATTTCACAAAGGTCGGCGCATTTAAGACAGATGATGCAGGTAATCTTGTTACCGGTAACGGTGATCTTGTAATGGGTTGGCAGGTAGATCCTGATAATCCGAATCAGGTTAAAAGAGATACGGTTTCAGCTCTTCGCCCTGAGCAGGAGTCTAATAAAACTGCTGAGCCGGAGATGACATCAAAGGTTTATATGCATGGTAATATTGCAGCGGTTGATGAGAGACTGCAGACTGCTGATGGTGTTATAACAACTGTTCCTATATACGATAATCTTGGTTATGCGTATACAGTTAAATTTAAGATAACTCAGGATCCTGCAGATCCGAGTAATTATACTATCGGTGTAGATTCTATCAAGGATGCTAATAACGTTGATGTTTTACAGAACGGATATGATGCTGTTCTTGATGAAACAACCGTCAAATTCGATCCTGATACCGGTAACTTTGTAGGTGTAGGTGGTGTTGACGGTGACAAGTCCATTGCGCTTACAATTACTCCGAATGATCCTTCAAAGGGTAATGTTTTCCAGGATCTTTCATCACCGAATGATGATGAGAAGGTTTATGCAATAGATGTTGATGTATCTAATCTTACAATGTATTCAACAAAAGGTGGAGAGTGTAATGTTCAGACTGCAAGAGGCGGTACTGATATGACAGGTCAGGGTCGTAGAGTAGGCTCCCTTACAGATGTAAGTATTGATACACAGGGTAAGATCTTCGGTGTTTATGATAATGGTGTTACTAAGCTGCTCGGTCAGATAGCTGTAGCTAATTTCGTTAATCCAGCAGGACTTGAGGCAGTAGGAGACAGTCTTTACAAGGAGACTCAGGCATCCGGTGCATTTGATGGAATAGGTACTGATATTGCTAATGCCGGTGAGACAATGACACAGGGCGTTATTGAGATGTCGAATGTTGATCTTTCTCAGGAATTTACTGAAATGATCGTAACACAGAGAGGTTTCCAGGACAATTCAAGAATTATTACCGTTTCCGATACACTTATTGAGGAATTGGTAAATCTTAAGAGATAATTATAGGATATAGTAAGTTAGCTGTTTTGCAATGGGAATTATTTCCCTCCGCAAAACAGCATTTTTGTGTTATTATGTATAATACAAGGGAAAAAGGTTGTAGGATTGCGGAAGCTGCCTGCTGTAAGTAGAGCAATCTGTATCAGATACTAGAAGAAGGATAAATGATATGATAGAGCTGACTAAGTTAAATGATACCAAATTAACGGTTAATGCGGAGATAATTGAGCTTATAGAGGAAACACCTAATACGGTTGTTACTTTAACCACGGGAAAGAAGCTTATTGTCAGGGAAAGCCGCGAGGAG
>OMSZ01000058.1 GCA_900313855.1 uncultured Eubacteriales bacterium | reverse complement strand
TTTCCTTTTATCTCCTGGTAATCCTCGTGTCCTTTACCGGCAAGCACGATAACATCACCCTCTTGAGCATTCATTATCGCATAGCGTATCGCCTCTTTGCGGTCTATAATCTCGATGAACTTTCCGTTAGTTTTGGCCATTCCGGTCTTGATATCATCAATGATCGCCTGAGGCTCCTCATCCCTTGGATTATCCGATGTGATAATGGTTAGATCCGCCATATTTCCGGACACCTCTCCCATCTCGTAACGTCTGGTCTTAGAACGATTACCGCCACATCCAAAGAGAGAAACAAGACGCTTCGGTTTATATGCTCTCAAAGTGGTAAGAATACTCTCTAAGCTCATTGCATTGTGTGCATAATCTATCATGAGAGTAAATGAATCCTAGATCGGGATCATTTCCACTCTTCCCTTAACATGGATATCTGTAAGGATCTCTAATATATTATCCATCGGCACGCCTATTTTATCTGCAACCGCAATAGCCGATAATGAATTATGTACCGAGAATTCACCTGGAAGACTTACTCTGACCTTCTCATTATATATTCCTGTAAGATCATAAGTTATTCCAAGCTCTCCGTCTTTCTCATACAGTTTCAGGTTCTTTGCCTGATAATCCGCTCCGTCCTTCATTCCAAAGGTTACGGTCTCACAGGTGCGGTTCTTCATAACTTTGTCTGCATATTCATCATCTATATTGAATATTCCTACTTTGCATAATGTGAAAAGCTTAGCCTTCCAATTCAGATACTCATCAAAGGTCTTATGCTCATTAGGTCCTATATGATCCTCAGAAAGGTTGGTAAATATACCATAATCAAATGATATTCCGGCCACACGGTCTAACATTAAGCCTTGTGATGACACCTCCATTACAACACTATCAAGACCATTGTCGACCATTTCCTTAAGATATCTTTGAATTACAATCGATTCCGGCGTTGTATTCTTAGCGGGAACAACCTTATCACCATTGATAACCTCTATAGTTCCTATAAGTCCTGTCTTATGTCCTGCCTTCTCCAACATTGATCTTATCATATAGGTTGTTGTGGTTTTACCCTTCGTGCCTGTAATTCCAACCACGGTCAATTTGTCAGATGGATTACCGTAAAATGCCGCGCTGATAACTCCCATGGCATATCTTGAGCTTTGTACTTTGATCACAGCAACCTCAGACTCATTAGCATTTCCATCACTACTGTCCGCATTTCCCTGTGATAAAGAAGTAAGATCAACATCATGCTCAACGATGAGAACTTTAGCTCCATGCTTAACAACCTGTGCAGCAAAATCATGTCCGTCGAAATTAGCACCCTTTATACAGAAAAACAAAGTCCCTGCTGATATCTTTCTCGAATCATTTTCTACAGCAGTCACTTCCACGTCTGTGCTTCCGCTTAAAATTGTATAGTCAATATCCTTTAACAGTTCTATAAGCTTCATATAGCAACCTCCATACTTAAACCGAAAAGAGCTGCCATACAGACAGCTCTATCTTCTTAATATTATTCTTCGTCATCACCGACAATTTTAACCTTGCTCTGGTAAAGCTCGTCAACTGCAACAGACAAAGGTTTCTTATTATCTGCAGAAACAAGCGGTGTTTCTCCTGCGATGATCTGCCTTGCACGTTTTGCTGTTGCAAGCACGATTGAATATCTGCTCTGTACTACCGGCTGTTCTCCCGGCTCTACCTCACTGTTAACTACTGCCATCAGATCTGTATAAGATGGATGAATCATAATAATAGCTCCTTTCAAACTTGTTTTATTTCTAAGCTTATTTAATGTGTGTATGTTATATAGTTCCAACACGGACACGCTCTCGCTCGGTTTTTCACGCAGCGGTACTAAACTCACACTTCGTGTTCGCTACCAAGTAGGTGCATGACACTAGAACTCACACAGTTCGTTAAGTGTCATTGGAAGTACCGGCGGTCACATACCTGAGGCCTTGGCGAACTTAGTGAGCCTAGTCCGAAGTATACAGCGGAAAGGGTCTGCTTTTGGAATCTGTATAACACGCACAACGCAATATACATTTTCGAGAGTTTCGCAATTATAAATAATAAGCTTTTTATGTAGTGTATGTTTATTATAAAATATAGATGTAAGCTTCTACATTCCACTGCGGATAGTGGCAAGCTCTTCCTTCATGTTCTTCATATAATCTGTGTTGCGCGAAGACTTGAAGTTTTCGGCACATATTACCGAGTGAATATCATCGACACAGGTATCGAGATCATCATTGACTACCAGATAATCATAGCATGACATATCATCTGTCTCCTCGTATGCACGCTTTAATCGTTTGGCGATGACCTTCTCATCCTCGGTGCCGCGTCCAAAAAGACGTTCTTTTAATGTAGCTGCATCAGGAGCTGTGATAAATATGAGTACCGCATCAGGATACTGCTCCTTAATATGCATTGCGCCCTGGACTTCTATCTCTAAAATGACATTCTTTCCTTTGCTAAGTTCATCCTCGACAAACTTCTTAGGCGTTCCGTAATAATTCTCAACATATTGCGCCCATTCAATAAAACCGTTATAGTCTATCAGCTGCTCAAATTCCTCAACCGTTTTGAAATGATAATCAACCCCGTCAACCTCACCGGGTCTTGGCGCTCGTGTGGTAGCGGAAACCGAAAGACTGTAATCATACTTCTCTACAAGCTTCTTAACAGCAGTCCCCTTTCCCACACCGGAAAAGCCTGAAATTACAACTAACATACCATTTTTATTCATATGCTCACCTTCCGGAAATTATTCTATATTCTGTATCTGCTCTCTGACCTTCTCTATCTCGGTCTTAAGATCTATTGCCTTATTAGATATCTCTAAGCTGTCAGCCTTTGACAATATCGTATTCGCCTCCCTATTCATCTCCTGAGCAATGAAATCAAGCTTTCTTCCGACATTATCTCCATCCTCTAATATAGATAATGTGTTCTCGATGTGACTTCTTAATCTTACAGTCTCCTCGTCGACACATATCTTATCTGCATATATAACAACCTCTGCTGCAATACGATTCTCATCAATAGCCGAACCCTCTAAGAGTTCCTTGACCTTGTTCTCTAATCTCGTTCTGTAGCTTTCTATCAGTGAGGGTGATGTGTTCTCAATGAAATCGACCATTTCAAGCATTCCGTTAAGCTTTGCCGTAAGATCCTTCTTAAGAGCTTCTCCCTCTCTTATCCTTGCCTCAACAAACTGCGCACAGGCATCATCCAAAACCTTGACAAATTCATGCCACAGTTCCTCATCCACCTCAGTCTTCTCCTCTAATGTGAATACCTCGGGATATCTTGAAAGCATCGCAGCATTAATGTCCGGCGAGATTGAAAATTCTTCGCCGATCTTTTTCAAATGATTGACATACTCCTCTGCAATCTCTGCATTATACTTAACAAATACATTATTTCTTGTATAATCCTCGTATGTAACAAAGATATCAACCTTGCCTCTGCCTATATACTTCTTTAAATGATTCCTCATATCCGCCTCAAAAGCATTGAACTTCTTAGGCATCTTAATGTTAAGATCACAATACCTGTGATTAACCGACTTCATCTCGATTATGATCTTACGTTCCTTGGTAACGCTCTCGCTGCGACCAA
>OMSZ01000375.1 GCA_900313855.1 uncultured Eubacteriales bacterium | reverse complement strand
TGATACAGCTTTTCGGTTATTACAGGGAATACGACCAGATAGTAAGGAATATAACGGGCGTCAATGAATTCAATATGAGCTTTAAGTCGGAAATGGATGAGATGATGTATAAGATAATCATCGGGTCCGCAAACTGGACTGACGCTGAGGAGAAGTTAGAGGGTGAGGATCCCAAGGCACTTATAAACGAGGCGAAAACAAAGTTTACTGAGCTTAAGGATAATGCTTCCGAACAGAATGTCAGGACGGATCTTGACGCGCTTATAAAGCTTATGGGAATTCTTGATGAGAGAGTTGATGATATTCTAAAAAATGTTGAAGAGGGCGGACATTATGACGAGAATATGGAAATGCTTGATATGAATATCCGCACGCTCACATCACTAGTCCAGGAGGACATACAAAAATATATATATGACGAAGCGATCAATATGGAAATGTTAAGACGCGAGGTTGCAGCGGGAGTTGTCAGTACCGTAAGGATACAGATAGCCCTGATGGTTGTGATAATCATTATAATATTTGTTTTTTCTGACCGCTTATCCAAACGTATAACGACTCCGATCACGGATCTTTGTGAGATGACGGAACGGTTTGCCGGAGGAGATTTCACGGTTTCTTATCACACTAACAGAAATGATGAGATGGAAACCCTTGCGCGAAGCTTTAATTCCATGGTTGGCGAGATTGAAACATTAGTGGATGACATTCATAGAGAGCAGGAAAATGCCAAGGAGGCAGAGCTTAGGCTTTTGCAGGAGCAGATCAATCCGCATTTTCTCTATAATACGTTAGATGCGATAATATGGCTTACCGAATCGGGCGAAAGCAAGAAGGCGGTATCGATGATACAGGAGCTGTCAAGCTTTTTCAGGATATCGTTAAGTAAAGGAGAAAGCCAGATCACTATTAACGATGAAAGAGGTCATGTCAGAAGCTATCTTGAGATACAGCATTACAGATATCAGGATATCATGGAATACAGTATAGATTTTGATGAGTCGATCCTTGACTATCACATCCAGAAGCTGACGCTTCAGCCTATTGTTGAGAACGCGCTTTATCACGGAATAAAGAACAAGCGCGGAATGGGTCTTATCAAGGTGACAGGAAAGGAAAGCGGCAATGATATCGTTTTTACGATAGAAGATAACGGTATCGGAATGAATGAGGAACAGCTTGAAAAGCTTAGAGGATTGATTGCCGGTAAGGATATTGATGACAGACAGCATGGCTTTGGAATGGCAAATGTAGAGAAACGATTGGAAATGCAGTATGGTAAAGGATATGGGATGTCAGTGGAAAGCGTATACGGTGAGGGAACGACGGTCACTGTAAGGATCCCGAAGGTGTAAGGAATGAGTAAGAAAGCAGTTTTTTTGATCATAATACTTGGCGTGATGCTTGCGCTTGGCGGATGCGCATCTTCTGATGAGGGGAAAGAGGTAATAACCCCACAGGAGAAAATGATAACAGTTGGTTTTTCGCAGCTTGGCGCGGAGTCTGACTGGCGTGTTGCCAATACCGAATCGTTAAAGAACAGCCTTAGTATAGACAATAACTATATTTTGGTTTTTGACGACGCGCAGCAGAAGCAGGACAGACAGATAATTGCCATAAGAAAGTTCATACAGCAGGAGGTGGACTGCATTGTGCTTGCTCCGGTTATGGAGGAGGGCTGGGACACGGTTCTTACCGAGGCTCAAAATGCGGGTATACCGGTTATAGTTGTTGATAGAAGAGTTAATGTTTCGGATCCGTCCCTTTATACCGCATGGGTGGGTTCGGATTTTGACAGAGAGGGAAAAATTGCCTGTGAATGGCTTAATAAATATATAGAGAAGAAGGGAATATCAGGCGATGAGCTTAATATTCTCGGTATTCAGGGAACGCTTGGAGCTACCGCCCAGATAGGACGTACCAACGCTCTGCTTCGCTCGTCAAAGGAATATGGGTGGAATATAGTAGAAATGGTACCTGCCGATTACGCCCAGACAAAGGCAAAGGAAGTAATGCAGCAGATGCTTCGCAAATACAGTGATATCAATGTGGTTTATTGTGAAAATGACAATGAGGCCATCGGCGCGATAGAAGCGATAGAGGAGGCCGGAAGGACTGTCGGCACAGATATTACGGCCGGTGAAATAATGATAATATCCTTTGATGCAGCAAGGTCAGGACTTGAAAAGGTCTTAGAAGGAAAGATAGCGCTTGATGTCGAATGTAATCCGCTGCAGGGAAACGAGGTAGATAAAATAATCAAAAACGTAATGGCCGGTAAAGAGTTTTCCAAGAATACTTATGTTGAGGAAAGCGTTTTTTCTGCTGATGATACTGTACAGGGACTGATAATTGACAATAAGGCATACAGTATTACCAAACTTACGAATGAGGTGCTTGCCGGAAGAGAATATTAAAAAAATGAAACTATCATAATAAAAAATCTTAATTATTATAAGCTGTTAATTCTCATATAGTAAATATTTGAAAAAAAAACAATGGATAGTCTGTATAATGTATCGGGATATTTTGATACAATTTCTACATCGGTAAACGTAAACCTAATATTTTAAGAAGATGGAGGTATTTACTTTATGAGAAAATTAGGCAAAAGAATATTGGCGACACTTATTACCGCAACAATGATGGCTGCACTTGTAGGATGCGGCGGCGGAAATGCAGGCGGAGATGCTTCTTCAGACAGCTCTTCAGGCAACGCAAGCAGTGGTGGTACTATCAAGGTTGGTATCATTAACAACGATCCTAACGAGTCAGGTTATCGTACAGCAAATGACAAGGATCTTAAGGAAATGTTCTCAGCAGAGAATGGTTATGATGCTTCATTTGCTTACAGTCTTAAGAATGATGAGCAGATCACAGCAGCTCAGAAGTTCATCCAGGACGGAGTTGATTATCTGTTACTTTCAGCAGCTGATACAGCAGGCTGGGACAGCGTATTAAAGGATGCTCAGGACGCAGGTATCAAGGTTATTCTTTTCGACCGTACAATCGATGCAGACGCAAGTCTTTATGAGGCTTCAATCGTATCTGATATGGCAAAAGAAGGCGAGACAGCAGCTAACTGGTTAAAGGATCAGAACTTAAGCGAGTACAACATCATTCACCTTCAGGGTGTTATGGGATCAGCAGCTCAGCAGGGTAGA
>OMSZ01000034.1 GCA_900313855.1 uncultured Eubacteriales bacterium | reverse complement strand
TCTTCAGTCTTTTTCTCTTCAGTTTGAGAGCTTTGGGTATTCTTTTCTTCTGTTTTCTTTTCCTCTGCCTGAGTGCTTTGGGTATTTTCTTCTTTCTGTGTACTCTGCGTATTTTTTTCTTTCTTCGTCACTTTCTTAGAGCCTGTGGACTCTTTGGTTTTCTTTGCTTCTGTTTTCTTGCCCTCTGTCTTCTTAGCCTCAGTTTTCTTCTCTTCGGTTTTCTTTTCCTCGGACGTGGCACGAGTCTCTGTCTTTTTATCTTGAGTAATTTCTGTATCGGAAGCCTCTTCTAAAGTACCCTTCTCTTCATCAGCTTCATTTCCTTTACCCTCTTTATTGATCTCTTCCTTACTATTCTTAGCTTTAGTGCTGTCATCAGATTCAATGTCCAGATCAATTTCGCCCTTAATAAGCTCTTTCAACCTGTCAACACTATCCTCCGGCAAAACATCATAATTCAAATGTCTTTCAACCTCGCCGTCGTCACCTGTCACAAACTCAGAAAAATCATAGTTTCCTCTTACAAGCGCACTTCCTCCGACCTTGAATTCTCTTTCAACTCCGTTAAATGTTCCGTCCTGAGTCTTTAACTTAACAAACACAAGACCCTCTTTGATCTCTAAGAGAGTATAGGTTAAACCGTCATCACCTGTATAAACGGTAACACGGAAAATGGTTCCTCTTACGGACATTGTAGCATTAGGAGTATCCACCTCATAGGAATCATTTACTCCAAGCTTTGATTTGAGCTCATTAAGCTCAGACCCCTTGTCAAGCAATATTTTTATCTTACTGTCTTTATTCTTAGGGCTTGCCTCTAATTTGAAATGCGTATTGGCATCTGCATATACGTATTTGTCGTTATCCATGCACATGGTCATTGAGGATGCTTCCCTAACGCTCACATCATCTCCGCTATACAGGCGCTCACCTACATAAGCTTGTCCGTTATTACGCTCTCCGACAACATCAACATTCCCCTCAACCTGCTCCACTAAGATGCTTCTGTATCCGCCGCCCTGCAAAAGAACAGCCACGACAATTCCCACTGCCACAACCGTCACTCCGCCAACCGTCATAAACTTTCCCTTGGTAGTCTTAATAAAATCTCCAAACCTCATACTGCCCTTTCCTCCATAGCACTGCATCTGCAGATCATCATTCCGTTTTCCTTATTCTTCTTTATTCTCAGACAAGCACTGGTACAGATACTCGACATATTTCCCGTCTATCTTATTATTTTCCGCCATATCACGCATAATGTCAAATGCTTTTTCCAATGGTATCGGTTTTTTATATGGTCTGTCGGTTGCAAGCAAGGCATCACAGATATCTGCCACAGCCAAAATCCTGGAATCAGTACTTAACTGTTCTGCAGAAAGGCCGTTAGGATATCCCTTACCATCGAGACTTTCATGATGCTGCGCTGCCCATTTCGGAGAATTCTTAAAGTATTTGTTAAAATACACCTTATCAAGAATCTTCTTGGTTATTGTCACATGACTTTCCATGATCTTTCGTTCATCATCGGATAAAGTACCCTTAACTATCTTAAGGCACTCCTTTTCCTCCTCTTTGAAAAACGGTTCACCATCATATGCATATTCCATTATTGCTTCAAGCTGTTTTCTTGTCTCCTCATCCACAAAACCGGCCGCATTAACCTTTTCGACCATCTTTGAAGCCTCTTCTGTCTTAGCGATAATATCCCGATATTCTTTTTCATCAGATCCATCTTCTAACATTTTAATGCGCGCTTTTAATCTGATCAGCTCAAGACGCACCTCAATATCCTTTTCCCTGCTCCCTAATCTTGTAGCCTTATTCATAATAGAAAGCGGTACCGCCATTTTACCTATATCATGCAAAAATGCGGCCATCACCAGCTGTTCCCTTCTATTCTGCGAAAAATGTTCCTTTTCCTTTCCTTTGGAATGCATAAGATTGATCCGGTCAGCGATCATTCCGCTGTACTTGGCAACATTTCTGGTATGACTTGCATTATAAGGGGTTCTTTCATCGATTGCAGCTGCCATTGCCTCAGTAAATGACCACATCTGCTTTTTAAGCTCTTTTTGATAGTTGTCCACCACAAAATATATATCCATGACTGCCAGCATCAGTAACAGATATATACACGGTATATATAAGCCGGCTCCGGCAATTACTCTTCCCATAAATGCATAGACAACCGCAACAACCACAGTACCTGCCGCTCTTATAAAAAGCTGACACTTTTCCGTAAAAACAAAATACAATACCAGAATCAATGCTGTCACAAATGCCATAAGAATACGATTGACTACAACCATTGTCTTACCCTGCATGTAAGCCTGAATTATGTTGGCATGTATTTCCACACCATACATTGTATTGCCTCGATCAGAAGCCGGCTGATAAGAGTCCTGAAAACCAGGTGCGTAAGCACCTACCAAAACGATCGCATCCTTAAACGCCTGCGACGGAACCTTGCCGTCAAGCACAGCATTTAATGAGACCTTCGAAAACTCTCCGGACTCTCCCGAATACAGAAATTGAAACTGTCCGTTGGAATTGGTCTTAGGCGACACTGCTTTTTGTCCGGTCTTGTCCATAAATATCTTATATACCGCATAGGCAAAGCTGTCATGAAAGCCCGAAACGCCCGATACCTTTTCCGGCACCTTAACGGAGTTCATTGCATATCTGACATACCCATCGCTTGCAATACATTCGTTGGTAAAGCCGGGTACAACAACTTCATTAAGCTCTTCAAACGGCATCTCGATATTATCAATATATTCCTTATTATAGAACAGCGTTCCTTTGCTGTCTTTTTGTGTCCGTCCCCTATATACTATATTGGTTCCGGCAACTATATCCGCGCCTGTTGCCGCCACCACATCAACTAATCTCTTATCATTGGTCTCATCATAATTATCGGTAAAGAGGAAATCCAAACCGACTATAGCCGGTCTATTATCGGGATCCTCATACAGCTTTTCAATCAGCTCTGCAGTCTTTTCCCTTGACCACAGGTTAAAATTGCCATATTCTGAAAGTGTCTCCTCATCAATACCCACGATCACGATCCGGCTGTCAGTTCCGGAAAGTCTTGTGTATAAATGATCCGTTATAAATGCATCCGCACTGTATAGCGGATTGAAAAAGATCAATAATCCCGTAACTATAATGATCAATATAACAAATATTTTATCAGGCGTACTCCTCATAATAACCTTCCCCTTAAACACTACTTATCTGCCGATAAAGTCAAGACTCGCTCGCGAGTCTTGCGCGCCGGATTCGGGTCTGCTTTAGCAGACTCACTTCCTATTCGAATCCGT
>OMSZ01000371.1 GCA_900313855.1 uncultured Eubacteriales bacterium | reverse complement strand
CTTTAATTCAAAACCGTTAAGTTTTACATTCAAATCATTTACTGTAAGTGCGTTATCCATTTTGATACTCCTTCCTAAATATATTATTTTGACAATTACGAAACTCTCTAACAATATTCACAACAAATAAAGTGTAAATCTGAGTTTCGCAAGCACTCATTATAATATCAAAACATCTTCTCAATCTCCGATACAAGTTCCTCCCTGCTTATATCCGAGGTGTCGCAAAATGCTTTAAGTTCGGTCAGCTTATCTCTTAGCTGTCCCATTCTTACCGCTTTTTCTTTATCCGTATCAATACTTGCCACAAACACACCCCGTCCCTGAAGACTTATAAGCAGCCCTTCATTACAGAGGTCATCATAAGCACGCTTCACTGTTATAATTCCGACATTAAGCCCTTTCGCCATCTTCCTGATTGACGGCATCATATAATTGGCTTCTAAGCTGCCCGACAATATGCTCTGTCTTATCTGACTCTCTATCTGCTCATATATCGGTGTCTGTGACATCTGATCTATCAGTATATTCATCACACCACTCCAAATCCGCTCTTGATTTACTGTTACTATACATTAGATACAGTTAGATGTCAACTGTTTTATTCCTATATTACCGTTTCTTATTTTATTGCAATACAAAAAGCCCCAATGATCATCTCATCGAGGCTTTTGACTATCATTCTATGCTGATGCAGATACTCCCAACACCGCAGCTTTGTAAATCATTTTTTTATCATCCGGAATTTTCAGAGAATCCATACACTTTTCAATATCCCATTCAGTAGTCTCCATCAAATTTTTAATAGCATTTGCTAACGCTATATCATATCCTTTATCATACACACCCTGACTTAGATTACACATATCATCCACCTCTCTTTCCAATTCCTCTGTCATAGGAATTCCAAACACATTCTGCAAGGTTTCTTTCTTAACTTTTGAAGCTATACTATCAGATAACAATACAGACAACATATTAAGTAAGGCTTCCTCGCATTCCTCTCCATCTGTCCCTAAGCATATTATAGCAACCGAAATCAAATCGTAATTATCTTCATCTTCTTTTACATTACCATAAACCACTTCTTCCGTAAAGCCATATTTAACTATTGTATTCTGTCTATACTTTGGCGGCTGTGTGCATATCCAAATGGAGCTTACCTTCTTTATCAAATCATAATTGGAATCCTTGAACACCGTCCCATACTGTGATGATATCATTCTGCTTGCATAATAAATGCCACGCTTAACAATCGGATATCCCCTTCCGGTTTCCTATAACATATCTAAATCAGATAATCCGGAATTGTTTGAAATAATAGAATTATGTAAAAAATCGGATTCTGAAATGATAGAGCGATTAGTGGCTTATGCAAAAAAAGTGTGCTCTTAAGCACACTTTTTCTGCTCCATCACAGGATTATTTATATTTAATTATCTTCTGTGATCATCTCCTTATAGTTTTCTGACGTATCTTCTGTTTTTTCTTTCTTGATCTTTGCCATCTCGCTCTCTGCCTTAGCTCCATCCGTAAGACCGGCAAGTTTTGTACCGGCAAAGCTTGAAAGAAGTACACTTGGATTAATTCCTAAGCTGTCACCAATTCCATCCATAACCTGCTTAAGTGAGGTTGTAACATCCTCTGTCATTTTAGCAGTATTACCTGAACCGTACATTGTGATCTTATCAACATTTGCAAGCGGTGTAGCAACTGCCTGAGCAACCTGAGGATACATCTGGCAAAGCATCTCAATGATAGCTGCCTCACCATATTTCTGCATAGCCTCGGCCTTCTTATCAATACCTGCTGCCTCAGCTTCTGCTTTAGCCTTAATAGCTGCCGCCTCAGCTTCACCTTTAGCCTTAATTCCCGCTGCCTCTGCCTCTGCCTTAGCCTTGATAGCGGCTGCCTCCTGCTCCATTGAGTACTTGACTGCATCAGCCTGTATTTTCTGAGCTTCCGCCTCCTGAGCCTGCTCATACTTCTTAGCCTCCGCTTCCTTCTGACGCTTGTAAAGCTCAACATCAGCCATCTGCTGCTGTTTATATTTCTCGGCATCAGCCTGCTTGCGGATATTCGCATTCAAGGTCTGCTCCTGAACCTCAGCCTCGCGCATCTTAAGTTCTACCTCTCGCTCCTGCTTAGCAATGTTGGCATTGGTAGATGTAACCTCAATTGACTTTCTCTGTTCCTCTTCCTGAATCTTATATGCAGCATCAGCCTGAGCACGCTTGGTATCCTCAATCGTCTTAAGCTCTGCCTTCTTGATCGCTAACTCATTCTGCTTGATCGCTATCTCGGTTTCAGATTGAACTGCGGCATCATTTGACTCCTTCTTAGCTTGAGCCTGTGCAATCGCAACATCTCTGTCAGCATTTGCTTTGGCAATCGACGCATTCTTCTGAATCGCAGCCATATTATCCTGTCCTAATGCCGGGATAAGATCATTCTGGTCAACAACATGCTGAATGTTGCAGGAAATGATCTCTATACCGAGACTGTTCATATCCTTCTGAGCCTTCTCCTGAACCTGATCACCGAAGACCTTTCTGTCATTACAGAGATCCTTCAACGTAACCGTACCGATGATCTCACGCATATTACCCTGAAGTGAATCAACAAGTGCCTGTATGATTCTCTCTTCCTTCATATTAAGGAAGTTCTTCATTGCCCGCTGAATACCTTCATCATCCGTCATCACACGTACCTTTGCTACCGCATCAATATTAACTCCGATGAAATCCAATGTCGGAACAAAATCATCTGTCTTGATATCTATGGATATCTGTTTTACAAGCAGTTCATCCTTTCTCTCAAAGAACGGAAGCTTAATTCCTGCCCGTCCGATAAGAACCTTAGGTTCCTTCCTCAAACCGGAAATAACATACGCAACATCAGGCGGTGCTTTAACGTAACTTGTAAATAGCACAACAAGCACTAATACAACTATCAAGACAATCCACCAATACTTTAACAGCTCCATCCACACCATAATCGTTTCCTCCTACGAATAATAATATTTCTTATAATACCACTCGTTTACACCTTTCCGCAATATGTTAATACTTACGAAAAGGACACACATCATAACCTTGCCAGGATATATTCCACCCGCTTTATCGCCTCATCAACCTGATTTCTGGCTTTGTTGATCCTGTCCTGCATCATCCAGTCTGCAAGAAGTCCGTCAAAGAAATAATCTGCAAAGCTAAGAAAATCAGCGGTATTAAAATCAAAATTCACATATCCCGACACATCCGATAACTCTCTTCCAAATCTTTCAAGATCCCATTTGGCTTGTTCCATGTGACGCTGTGCGTTGTTCATCTTAGAATGCTTTATAAGATCTGTAAGCAATCCGCCACCTAGCAAATCAACTATTCCCCAGTTCTTTGCACTGTGAAGATCACTCTGTGCTGATCTAAGACTCATAAGAGCCCGATTTCCCGCATCGATCGCCTCACGTCTTTCTTTATCATAATTCATAATATCAGCTCCACTCATAATCATTACCATATCACAATGCAACTACTATACTTTTTATAAGTACAATCGCTCCTATAACCAACAAGATTGGAAAGGCTACGGAAATGAACCCAAACACTACTAATAAAACAAGAAATAATGGAATCATGATAACTGTTCCCACGATTTTTGTTACTCCCCAGGCTGCCTTTATGGCTATACCAAAAACCTTCAAAAAAATAGAAATTAATAAAATAAAGAATAATATAGTTAACATAATAATCTCCTCCTTCTATCTTAAAAAAGATAACTGTGTGTTTGTTTATAGCAATATTATATCGATTATACTAACATTTTTCAGCAGTAAATTCTCAACAACAATTATGTGTTTTGCGGTAATTTACCACAAAAGTGATTTCTTTTGACGGAAAACACCATACATACAGCTATTTATAATAGATTTGCATATAAATGTGTGTTATTATGTGTGTATCTGTTTTCAAAACATAAATAATAATTACAACACCTTAACATTAAACAAGACAATTATAAATGAGGTGCCAGACAGAAAAATATATTTTTCAAGCACTAAAATTATTAATATCGGAGGATAAATGATATGGCAAAGGAAACATCTGTATATAAGAAAATAAGAGAACAGAATGACAAAAGTCAGGAGACAGTAGCTTCGGGCACCGGTATTTCAAGGGATAAGATCGGCGCATTTGAAAGAAATGAAAAGACACCTGAGCCCGATGAAATAGTGGCTCTTTCGGAATTTTATGACAGCAAACGTCTATGCAGATGGTACTGCCATGAGGAATGTCCCGTTGGTAGGGAAATAGGTTACCCTGCAGTAAACGCTCTAGAGGAAGAGCGTCTTGACAGCACAATGCTTGTTATCATCAACAGCCTTAACAAATTAAAGAATATCAACATAGAGAGAATGATCGAAATATCCGTTGACAGCAGGATTGACGAATCAGAAAAAGCAGATTTTAACACATTAAAAGAAAGCCTTGCCGCCTTATCAGATGCTTATAATGCACTGCTAAGAATCGAGGAAGACGGAAAGGCTATCTCTTAAAATGTAAAAAAGTGCGTTTTTACACGCACTTTTTTTATTTATACGGCAAGGTCAACATGCTGCACCGTTCCTACCCCTCCGCTCTCACGAAGGAAGATTCCGGTCTGTCTGATCATTCCGTTAGTTTTATTGGCTGCATCATTTAAATGGAAATCCGTACTTGCACTGCCAAGGTATATCGCTCCGACATCAGCCTCTTTTAAATCTATAAGCTTATCGTTGCCATTCTCATCCTTAGTCCAAAGCTTTAGCTTTGAATAGATATCGTCACCCTCGTCGATCCAGCCATTGCCATCCTTATCATATGCCGCAAGGTCGGCAAATCCGTCACCCGACTTAGTTCCGAAAAGCTCTGAGCCGTCATTTATAACCCCGTCACCATTCTTGTCATACGCAAGGAATGCGCTGCCCTTCTTAAGATTAGATATCTCGTCCTTCTTGCCGTCACCATCAAGATCAAAATAAAATTTCTGGTCTGATAGTCCTGCCGGGCTGTCATCAAGATTGATAACAAGTGGATCCGTCATTATATAGGACTCTAAGCTCTCCGCATGAATCGAACCTGCAAAAGCCCTCGACATCTCAAGATCAAGATTAAATGATATCTCTCTTCCATCCGCTGTCTTTGCGGTTCCCGTAGTAGAGAATGTCATGCTTTCCTGCTCCATCACAAAGCTGCTCTTACTTGTGTGGCGCACCCAGATGTTCCCGCCGTTTGCTCTGTTTAATCGCCTTTCTTCAGCAGTCTTAATTACCTTTCTACTGCTTCCGCCATTGTCCCCGCTTCCGGTAAGATCGATCACAGCGTTTGATCCTGACAGAGAGACTCTGCCAAGTCGTTTCATGGTACGCTCAAACTTACGGTCATAAGCCTCCATATCTTCTGCGGTCATCTCTTTCCGAAGATTGGAAAAGCTTCTTCCCTTACCGCCATTTCTCATCTGACGAAGGATCTCCGTCAGTCTCCTAAGTATTCTGATGATCTGCTCATCCTTGCTCTCTGCACGTTCAACCGGCTCAAGCTCAGACTCAGCTATCGGGTGG
>OMSZ01000234.1 GCA_900313855.1 uncultured Eubacteriales bacterium | reverse complement strand
GGCTTCGGTAGAAGTTGCGGCTGCCGATGAAGATATGTCAGAGGTTGAATTGTTAGAGGAGTTTGTGCAGAGCTTTCTATCGTAGAAAGAGGTTTGCTATTGAACAATGAAAATCCGGTAAATGCAGAAAGGAAAAAGCACGGCGGTCTTTTGAAGAAGGGATCGCCAAAGGACTATAAGTCAAAGCAAAAGGTTTGCTTTGCCGCTCTTTGGATAACTGTGATCATAGTATTTTTGATGGTCATTATAACAGCATGGAATAGAAAGACAGATAGGAATGACAAAAGCAGCATGGATAACAATGAAGCTGTTTCTAACAGGAGTGAAGAGAATTTAACTGAAGATAAAAATGAAGTCGATATAGAAAAGCTTATCAGAGAAGGAAATTCGATCAGGCTTGCCGAAATCTTTGATAAGCAGAGACAGATAAATGAAACCACGGACTATAATGCTTTGGATAATACTTTATATGCGTGGTGGTTTAAAAGAAATGATGCCCATGAAAGATCGGGATGCCAGGAGGATTTTGATATATCTGAGTATAATGCCTTTTATACGATCCCGGTAAGTGAAAAAAGGATGTATATTACATTTGATTGTGGATATGAGAACGGGTTTACAGCGGACATTTTGGACACCTTAAAGGAAGAAAATGTTACCGCTGCATTTTTCGTGACTCAGACATTTATAAGAGACAATGTGGACCTTGTCAAACGTATGAAGGAGGAGGGGCACCTTGTCTGCAACCATACGGTCACTCATCCGTCCATGCCTTCAAAAAGTGTAGAGGATCAGCAAAAGGAAATTTTAAGCTGTGAAAATTACATGAAGGAGGCAACCGGGTATGGAATGGATCTTTTCTTCAGACCGCCTAGGGGTGAATATAGCAAACGTACCCTGCAGATTGCAAAAGATTTGGGATATACAACAATATTCTGGTCTATGGCTTATCTTGATTATGATGTGAATAACCAACCAAGCTCCGAGCATGTGATCGAACATTTTTCAAAATATCATCATCCGGGAGCTGTTCCGCTTTTGCACAATGTTTCTAAGGCTAATCATGATGCATTGAGGATTGTGCTTCAAAATCTGAAAAATGAGGGCTATTCTTTCGGTAATCTGTACGAACTGAAAGGATAATTATACAAAGCAGGATGTCAAAAATGGTAAATATGGCAAATAATAAATAAAATATTGATATTTTAAATCGACTTTGATAAAATATAGTCTGTTCGTGATTAGAACCAAAGTATGACAAAGGAGAGCGGGAATATGGCAGAGAGTATAAGTTTTGATTATAGTAATGCGATGTTCATGGTTACGGAAGACGATATTGCAGCTATGAAGGACAGAGTCTTAGAAGCAAAGAAGACTCTTTTAGAGAAGACAGGCGAAGGCAATGATTTCCTTGGATGGCTTGACCTTCCTGTTAATTATGACAGAGAGGAGTTTTCAAGGATCAAAGCGGCTGCTAAGAAGATTCAGAATGATTCGGAAATACTCATTGTTATCGGTATCGGAGGATCATATCTTGGTGCGAGAGCGGCTATCGAGGCGCTCAGACATACATTTTATAATGTGATCGACAGAGATATGAGAAAGGGAACTCCGGAGATATATTTCTGCGGTAATAATATAAGTTCTACATATCTTGAGCATTTATTAGAGGTTGTCGGAGACAGGGATTTCTCAGTTAATGTTATTTCCAAGTCGGGAACGACTACTGAGCCTGCAATTGCTTTCCGTATTTTCAAGAATCTTTTGATCGACAAATACGGAAGAAAAGAGGCAGCTAAGAGAATATACGCAACTACAGATAAGGAAAAGGGAGCGCTTAAGCATCTTGCTGACACCGAAGGATATGAGACATTTGTTGTCCCTGATGATATCGGAGGACGTTTCTCAGTGCTTACAGCGGTTGGACTTCTTCCGATAGCAGTAAGTGGCGCTGATATCAAGCAGTTGATGGTTGGTGCGGCTACGGCAAGACAGACCTGCTTAGAGGCTGAGTTTGAACAGAACGATGCTCTTCAGTATGCTGCGCTTCGTAACATTTTGAGAGAAAAAGGCAAGACCATGGAAATTCTTGCTAACTATACACCATCAGTTCATTATATCGGTGAATGGTGGAAACAGTTATTCGGAGAGTCAGAAGGAAAGGATGGAAAGGGTATCTATCCTACAGCCTGTGACTTTACAACAGATCTTCATTCACTTGGTCAGTTCATTCAGGATGGAACCAAGAATCATATTGAGACAGTTGTCAATATCGGTTCTCCAAGACGTAAGATCATAATGGAGGCAGAGGATGACGATTTAGATGGATTAAATTATCTTGCTGGAAGAACGGTTGATTACATTAATAAGCAGGCTATGAACGGAACAGTTCTTGCCCATGTTGATGGTGAGATTCCTAATCTTATGATCACACTTCCTTATATGTCAGAGTTTAATCTCGGAGAGTTATTCTACTTCTTTGAGTTTGCCTGCGGTGTATCGGGATATGTGCTCGGAGTTAATCCATTTAACCAGCCGGGTGTTGAAAGCTACAAGAAGAATATGTTTGCTCTCTTGGGTAAGCCGGGTTATGAAGAGCAGAGAGCTAAGCTTATGGACCGCATGAAGAAATAATACAAGTTAAGTTAAATTTCGAACGCCCCGTCATATATTAGGATAGGGCGTTCATCATTGAAGTATAGAATATACGAGGAGAGTTAATGATGGAAGATAATTCAGCTTTGGGTATGGACTATGATAAGTATGCAGGTATTCTTGCTCATCCGACTTCTTTTCCCGGAGATTACGGAATAGGAGATCTTGGCAAGGGCGCATATGCATTTGTTGATTTTTTGGAAAAATCAGGTCTTAATCTGTGGCAGGTGCTGCCGCTTGGACATACAGGTTTCGGCGATTCACCATACCAGCCTTTTTCTTCATTTGCAGGTCAGCCTCTTATTATAGGCATTGATCAGCTTAGGGAAATGGGACTTCTCTGGGATGAGGACTTTAGAGAGATGCCGCAGTGGGATCCTCAAAAGGTTGAATACGGTAAGGTGATAGAATTCAAGACCGGCCTTTTGAAGAAGTCGTTTGAGCGTTTCCGCGATCCTGAGGTTATGGACGCATGCTCAGGCGATGAAGAATTTATAGATGCATTTGATGAATTCAAGAAGAATAATGACTGGCTTGACGATTATGCACTGTTTATGGCGGCTAAGGATCATTTTGAGGGAATGCCCTGGTATATGTGGGAGGATTCGATAAAGAAGCCGACAGACAAGCAGAAGAATGAATGGATCAAGAAGTTAGAGGACAGTGTAGAATATTACAGATTCATTCAGTTCCTTTTCCACAAGCAGTGGTATGAACTTAAAAGCTATGCTAACGAAAAGGGAATTAAGATCGTTGGCGATATTCCTATATTTGTTGCATGGGACAGTGTGGATGTCTGGGCTAACAAGAAGCTTTTTGATCTTGATTCTAAGGGATATCCGAAGACGGTTGCCGGAGTGCCGCCCGATTATTTCTCTGCAACGGGACAGCTTTGGGGTAATCCGTTATATAAATGGAGTGAGCACACAAAGACCGGTTATGAGTGGTGGATATCACGACTTCGTCATCAGCTCAAACTGGCTGATTTCGTGAGATTGGATCACTTCCGTGGATTTGATAAATACTGGGCAGTACCTTTTGGTGAAGAGACGGCTGTCAACGGTAAATGGATGAAAGCGCCGGGTATTAATTTCTTCACACATCTTGAAGCTACTTTGGGTTATCATATGCCTATCATTGCGGAGGATCTGGGACAGATCGATCAGTCGGTTATCGATCTTAGAGATAAGTTCGGACTTCCGGGAATGAAGATACTTCAGTTTGGTTTTGAGAACCCTGATGAGAACAGCTTCCTTCCTCACAATTTTGTTCGTAACTGTGTATGCTATACCGGTACACATGATAATGATACAACTCTTGGCTGGTATCAGAAGTGCTACGAGCAGTCAAGAGATAAGCTTAGAAGATACTATAATACAGATGGCGGCGATGTGTGCTGGACTCTTATCAGGGCATGCTTCTCATCAGTTGCCAACATGGCGCTTGTTCCTATGCAGGATGTGCTTTGCCTTGATTCCTGGGCAAGACTTAATACTCCGGGTGTAGGAGAGGGTAACTGGGCATGGAGATTCAGATATGAAGATATGAATCCGCAATTAGAAGCCAGATTGTACGAAACCGCTAAGCTTTACGGTAGATAAAGAGATCGTTCGTATTATCATAAAGACTTGTATCATAGAGACTTGAGTCTTAAAGTCTTGTAAGCGGGATTAACATCGTGTTTGGCGCGATATAAGATTTACATAGTTATTTGAGAGAATGGTTGTGAAATGAGAAATTTTTTGGTTTTAGGTTTTTTGTTCCTGTTTCTGGTGCTTATGATACCGGTGCATCTTATATTGAGGATTATCGGAATATGGAATCCGGAGCTTAGATATAAGATAGGCAATGCCATCGTATATCACGCCTTCAGATGGGAGTTATTTCAGGCGGGCGCGCATATAACGATAGAGGGTAAGGAGAATATTCCTGACGAAGCGGTGTTGTTTGTAACTAATCACAGAAGCTATTTTGACATTCTGTTATTACATACAACCTCGGGCAAAAGACCCGGATTTGTTGCAAAGGCGGAAATGGACAAGTTTCTGCTGCTTAACTGGTGGATGAGAAATATCAACTGTCTGTTCTTAGACAGACAGGATATGCGATCGGGAGTACAGATGATCAAGGATGGCGCCGAGCTTATAAAGAAGGGGCATTCGATGGTGATTTGTCCTGAGGGTACCAGAAACCAGCAGCATGAGATGCTTCCGTTTAAGGAGGGCAGCTTAAAGATGGCAGATAAGGCGGATTGTCCTGTGGTTCCGGTTGCAATTATAGATAGTGACCAGATGTTAGAGATCCGTCCGGGCTTTCATATAAAGAGCGGAAGTCCTAAGGTGATATACGGGAAGCCTTTCTATATTAAAGATTTAGACAAGGATAACAGAAAGCATGCCGGTGCTTATGTGCAGGAGATAATACGTGATATGATCGAAGCACACGGCGGACAGACGGCTTAGGGACTTGACCGGAGCTTAAGACCATTTAACTCAGTCGGAGAAATCCCCCACCTCTAAGCTTAGGTGTAGGTGGGGGTTATGTCAAACTATACTCAGTCGGGGTACAAGCTC
>OMSZ01000370.1 GCA_900313855.1 uncultured Eubacteriales bacterium | reverse complement strand
GTAGTTGGCGAGGAGCATTATCAGGTGGCTCGTGGTGTGCAGGAGATCCTTCAGAAGTACAAAGAGCTTCAGGATATCATCGCAATCCTTGGTATGGACGAGCTTTCAGAGGACGATAAGCTTGTTGTATCACGTGCGAGAAAGATTCAGAGATTCCTGTCACAGCCATTCTTCGTTGCAGAGCAGTTTACCGGTACATCAGGTAAGTATGTTCCTGTTTCCGAGACTATAAGAGGATTTAAGGAGATTATCGAAGGTAAGCATGACGACATTCCTGAGGGTTACTTCTTAAATGCCGGAAGTATCGATGATGTACTTGCTAAGGTGAACAAGTAAGCGTGATAGAAGGAGAAATTCTATGGCAGATACAATGAAATTAAGGATTGTTGCTCCGGAAAGGATATTCTACGAGGGTGATGTAACCTTTGCAGAGTTTACCACAACCGAGGGTGACATGGGTGTCTATCCAAAGCATATTCCTCTTACCGCTATCGTTGCACCGGGAATCCTTCGCATACATGAGGAGGATACCGTTAAGGAAGCTACCTTGATGTCAGGTTTTATCCAGGTTCTTCAGGATGGAGTTACCATTCTTGCTGAGAGCTGTGAGTGGCCGGATGAGATTGATGCTAATCGTGCAAAGGAAGCAGAGATACGTGCCAGACGTAGAATAGAGGAGGGCTCCGGAATAGATATGAATCGTGCCGAGCTTGCGCTTAAGCGTGCGCTTGTACGATTGAGCCTGAAAGGGTAAATGATGAAAAAGGGTGGTCGTTAGATACGGCTGCCCTTTTTGGCTTTATTGGAAATGAAGATGCACACTCGCGCGTTTGGAAGTTGTTGCTTGCGAATGTGGAATTTGACAAATATTAACATTAAAATGTAAATTCACAAAGTTTGCGTAAAATTTGTTTTGAGTTTGAAGGACGTATATGTTATTATAATGTTACTAGTATGTTTTTGATAGCTATTTGGGGTGGTCGTTATGAGTTTTTGGCAAGAGAATAATTTCTTCATGAATTTCAAAAATCATATTGTCAAATGGTATCAGACAGTTCTGCTGCCGGTTTTTCATATTGACAATAGTGGAAAACGCCAGCTTTTTAAAGCGGCGGATGATGATGAATATACAGAGGATTATCATGAGGCATTAGCAAGTAATAAGGGTGAGAATAAGGATGGTGAAGCTTCAGGAAAGACTATAACGATGCCTGCACAGAAAAAGAAGGGACCTGCTGTGACAGGTGATGCGGCAGCGGTTCTTGACAGGATCAACAATGATCGCGAGAGCGAAATGGAAAAGATAAGAAGGGAAGCCGAGGAAGCCAGAAAGAAATCAGAGGAAGAGGCCAGGCTTGCCGCAATTATGAATGCTAATAAGGTGGATGTGAATTCATTTATTGAGCAGGGTAAGAGTGCCGCACAGGAGGCGGATGAGCTTAGACGAGCCCAGGAGATAATGGACAGACTTAATCGTGAAGCTGCAGAGGATGAAGCCAAGAAACAGGCGGAGATTGAGGAGGCCAAGAGACAGGCGGCAGGTAATGTAGCAGGTAGCGGGAATGCGGCAGATGACGAGGCGGTAAGACGTGCTCAGGAGATAATGGACAGACTTAACCGTGAGGCTGCGGAGGACGAAGCTAAGAAGCAGGCGGAGATAGACGCTGCTAAGGCTTTAGCTTCAGAGAAATTCGGACAGTGATCGTTAGAATATGTTGTGGGATCAGACAACTTTGGAATAAAGTTTAATATAAAACAAGAAAGCGAAGGACGATTTCCTTCGCTTTCTCAATGAGGGGGGAGAATTAGGATACAAATTGATGTATCCGTATGAAAAGTTCTTACAATACCGAATATAAAGGGTAAATGTGAAAATAAGGTGAACAAAGTATATTTGTTTTGTGAAAGAAAAGTGAACGAAAAAGTGCTGCTTTTCTTTTTTTATTATATTGTGTATAATAAGGTAGTAATTATTGTAATATTGCTGAAAAAGGAGATTATTATGAAAGAGAAACAGACAACGGGGCTGATCATAGCGGCAATTATATTTGTTGTTGTCGGAGTGATCAGTGTGCTGACTAATGCATTGTCTTCTAAGATAGCTTCTAAGGAAAAGGCTACTTCTAAGAACCTTGACGGATTTATGGATCAGCTATACGGAAGCGAAGATCTTGCTCTTGCTGATATGCCGGCCAAAGGTGATTATATTGCGATCGTTCCAATCGAGGGAACGATTCAGGCATCAGGCGGAGTTAGTGGAATACAGGCGGCAGCAAATGGTTATGATCATGATATGCTTATGAAATACGTCGATAAGCTTATTAAATCAGATAATAACAAGGGCATCGTTTTGAAGCTTGATACTCCGGGCGGTGCTGTATATGAGGCGGATGAGCTTTATCTTAAGCTTATGGAGTATAAGGAGAAAACAGGACGTCCGATATGGGCTTATATGGAAGCTACCTGCTGTTCCGGAGGCGTTTATCTGGCTTCATCTGCTGATGAACAATACGCTAACAGGAATACTACAACAGGTTCTATCGGAGTTATCATTTCAAGCTATGATCTTTCCGGACTTTATGAAAAGATCGGTGTCAAAGAGGCCAATATCGTTTCTGCAAAGAATAAGGATATGGGATCTATGGGTAAGCCGATGACTGCGGAACAGAAGGCAATCTATCAGGAAATAGTGGATGAAGCGTACGAGCAGTTTGTTGGTATTGTAGCTAAGGCAAGGAATATGTCTGTAGAGGATGTCAAAGCGCTTGCTGATGGTAGGATCTATACGGCTACGCAGGCTGTTGACAACGGACTTATCGATGGTATCAAGACTGAGGAAGAGTTTGATCAGTATGTAAAAGATCAGAGTGGTGTCAGCAAATTCTACAAGCCGGGCTCAGGTGCGGGCTATTTGTCAAAGCTTTTCGGTTCGGCATCAAAGGTTAAGCCTAAGTCTGAAGCGGAAGTACTCGTTGATTTGGTGGATAGATTAGGAAGCGGGGTGCCGATGTATTATGCAAGACCATACGGAGAATAGAGCGTATGCCGGCTTTTTTGTGCGGCTGATCGCATTTATGATCGACAGCCTTTTCGCATTTATTACCGGCGGAATAATTAAGCTTCCG